>CAIOXF010000229.1 GCA_903862155.1 uncultured cyanobacterium
GATGCCGAAAAACTGGAGCACCGCCGTGCCCAGAAAAAAGGCCCCCAGCATGATCAGCAAGCTGGAGAAGGTGGCCACTCGGATCACGTGCCGCACTTGGGATCGCGGCACCCCCTGGCTCAGGGTGAGGAACGGCCCCATTGCGGGGAAGTTGTTGGCCACCGCAAACAGCCCCAGCAGGTAGTGCTGGAAGGTATTGGGGATCAGGAGCTCGTGGTTGATGGCCATGGGCAGCCTCAGTTGGCCTCCATCATTCCGCCAGGAGCTGCTGATGGGCAGCGGCCAGGGCTGCCCGGGCCTCGTCGCTCACCTTCGGGTAGGCCAGATCAAGGCTGTCGAGGGTGTCGATCACCGCAGCCGCCACCACCAGGCGAGTGAACCACTTGTTGTCGGCCGGCACCACATACCAGGGAGCCCCATCGCTGGCGGTGTGGCGGATCATCTGCTCATAGGCCGCCATGTAGTCGTCCCAGTAGGCGCGCTCCTTGATGTCGGCTGCAGAGAACTTCCAGTTCTTGTCGGGATTGTCGAGCCGCTCCAGGAAACGGCGCTTCTGCTCCTGCTTGGAGAGGTGCAGGAAGAATTTGCGCACCACCACCCCGTTGCGGGCCAGGTACTCCTCGTAGTGGCGGATGTCGCGGAAGCGATGTGTCCAGATGTCGTCGCCCATGAGCTTGGGCGGCAGGGTCTGGCGGGCGAGCATCTCGGGATGCACCCGCACCACGAGCGTTTCCTCGTAGTAACTGCGGTTGAAGATGCCGATGCGGCCCCGCTCCGGCAGGCACTGGTTGGCGCGCCAGAGGTAGTCGTGGTCGAGATCCACCGAGGAGGGCGCCTTGAACGAGCTCACCTGGCAGCCCTGGGGGTTCACGCCGCTCATCACGTGCTTGATCGTGCCGTCTTTACCGGCGGCATCCATCGCCTGGAAAATCAGCAGCACCGCCCAGCGGTCCTGGGCATAGAGCTTGTCCTGCAGTTCAGCCAGCAGCTGCACCCCTTCAGCAAGCACGGCCTGAGACGCTTTCTTATCGCTCTTATCGAGATGGAGGGTGTCGGCCGGATCCACCTGATCGAGGCGGAAATCATCGCCATCGCTGATGCGAAACGGGGCGCAGAACTTGCGGGAGCGCTTGAGGATGGCGTCCTTATCGAGTGCTGAGGGCAGGGTGTCGTGGGTCATGGCGGCGCTCAGGCGGAGAGGGCGTCGCGCAGCCGGTGCCAGCGGCGCAGGTAATGGGGCCCGTGCATCACGGTGCGATCGGGATCGAGCAGGCGATAGAGCAGCAACTTCACGGCGTCAAAGATGAAGAACCACACCAGCGCATAGCCCCAGCTGGCGGCGGTCCAGGCCCAACCCACCGGCGCCATCAGCCAGCCGTAGCAACCCATCAGCGTGGAGAGCAGCACGGAAGCGCCGGTAGCCCAGAGCATCTTTGGAGCCGGCGCGATGCTCCAGAAGGGTCCGCGCACGCGCGTGCAGTAGATGGTCATCATGCCGCCCACTGCCAGCTGCAGATAGATCAGCGTCTGCACGACATCGAGGGGCAGCGCCATGCGGTGCACAGCGAAGTCGTAGAGCAGGATTGTCTCCACTACACCCACCAGGCCCACCACCGTGGACATGATCAACAGCCGCGGCATATCCCACTGCAACGGCGTGGGTGAGGTTTGGGTGTTGTCGTAGGCGATGGTCACCATCGAGCCATCGTTGATCAACGCCAGGATCACCAGCATGATCACGGTGACGGGATAGTGGTTGAACCACAGAATCGCCAGGGTAGTGAAGATCAGGATCCGAACGGTTTCCACCACCCGGTAGAAGCAGTAGCTATCCATCCGCAGGAAGATCTTGCGGCTCAATCGGATCGCATCGATGATCACCGACAGGCCCGGGGTGAGCAGCACGATGTCGGCCGCCGCCCGCGCCGCATCGGTGGCGCCCGACACGGCAATGCCGCAATCGGCCTCCTTGAGCGCCGGTGCGTCGTTCACACCGTCACCCGTCATCGCCACCACATAGCCGCCCTTCTGCAGCGACTCCACGATGTGGAACTTGTCTTCCGGGTACACCTGCCCGAAGCCATCGGCCGCCTCGATCTGACGCACGAGCTGCCCCATCTGGCTGGCGGGCGTCTGGCGGAACAGGGCCGCATCCAGCACGTTGTCGTGCAAGCCCAGCTCGCGGCAGGTTTCCCGCGCGATCAGCACCTGATCGCCGGTCACCATCTTCAGCGGAACGCCCAGCCCCGCGGCCGCCGCCACCGTGGCCTTGGAATCGGGGCGCGGCGGATCGGAAAGCGAGAGCACCCCCAGCATCTGCCAGGGGTCATCGCCCACGGCCTGGGCCACGCCGAGGGCCCGGAAGCCGCGGCCGGCCAGCTCCTCCACATGGGATTCCACCGGCTGGCGCCAGGGGCCATCGCCTACCAACTGCACAATCGCCTGGGGAGCTCCCTTGCTCACCCGGATGGTCTGGCCGCTGCCATCCAGCACCTTGGCCTCGGTGCGCTTGCTCACCGGATCGAAGGGGGTGAATGCCTCGCGCCGGCATCCCTGCAGCAGGGATGGATCCTTCACCGCCGCCAGCACGGTCTGATCGATCGCATCACCTTCTTCTTCCGTGCTGGCCAGCGCCGCGGCCCGCAGCAGCTGGTCGGCACTCACACCGGGGAGGGTGAAGGGCTCACCCAGGCTCAACTGGTTGAGGGTGAGCGTGCCGGTCTTGTCGGAGCAGAGCATGTTGACGCTGGCCAGCTCATCAATGGCGGCCAGCCGCGTCACCAGCGCCCCCTTCTTGGCCAACGCCTGGGCGCCGATCGCCATGGTGACCGCCAGCACCGTGGGCGTGGCCAGCGGAATCGAGGCCACGGTGAGCACCAGGCAGAACTTGATCACCTGGATGGCGTTATCGCCCAGGTGAATCCGCACCACCAGGATGATGAACACCAACACGATGTTGATCACAATCAGGTAGTCGGAGAGCTTCACCACCGCCTTCTGCAGGTGGTCGTTGCTCTCCGCCTCACCCACCAGCTGGGCCGTCTTGCCGAAGAACGTGTTCACGCCGGTGCCGGTGACCACGCCCTCCGCCAGACCCTGCTTCAGCACAGAGCCGGAATAGAGCACATCCCCGTGGCCGCGCTTCACCGCCAGCGATTCGCCGGTGAGGGCCGATTGATCCACCTGCAGCGGATCGTTGGTGATCACGGCCATATCGGCGGGGATCACGGAGCCGATCGCCACACGAATGCGATCGCCCGGCACCAGCTGGCTGGCGGGGAGCTTCTGCCAGGTGCCGTCGCGCTTCACCTGGGTTTCCAGCGCCAGCTTCGCCTTGAGGGCCGCCACCGCATCCCCGGCCGACGACTCCTCCACGTAGGCAATGGCGGTGTTCCCCACCAGCAGCGCCAGGATGATGGCGAAATCCAGCCAGTCGCCTACCAGGGCGCAGAGGAGGATTGCCGCCTCGATCATCCAGGGCATCGGGCCCCAGAGATAGGAGAGCAGCATCGCGAGCTTGCTCTTTTTTTTCTCCGGCAGAGCGTTGGGGCCGTAGCGATGGAGGCGCTGGGCGGCCTCGTTGCCTCTTAGGCCCTCGCCATCGGTGTTGAGCTGCTGGAGTTGTTGCTCGAGCGTGGGCTGGGGTTCGGCCATCGGCAGGGCGGAGCACCAGTCCCCACGCTGGCCATGGCGCTGGGGAATGTCAGCGAGCCATGTCGCCTTCGATACCCGTTTCCATGGCCAGTCCGGCGCGGGTGAGGTTCCAGCGGTAGATCGCGGCAGCCAGGGCCGACCGGGCAGCCTGGAGATCGCGCTGGGCGATCAACACCTCGGTGATCGGCGCAATCGAGGCGCGGTAGCGCAGCTGGGCATCGCGCACCGCCTGCTCCCCGGCCCGCACGGCCGCCGCCGCCGCCTGCTGCTGGGTGGCCGAGGCCCCGTGTTCGGCCCAGAACGTCTCCACGCTGTGGGTGATCAGCTGCTCGGCCTGCTGCAACGCCACTTGCTTGCGGTCGGCCTGGCGCTGGGCCAGGGCCATCGATTGGCGGCTCAAGCCCCCATCAAACAGGGGCTGGCGCAGGGTGAGCAGGGCGCCCCAGTCGTAGAAGGAGCCATTGGCCGTGGCGTTGAGGCTCTGGCTGGGCAGGGTGGCCGAGCCCACGCCTGACACACCCACGCTCGGGGTGTTCTGCACCACTGGGGCGGCGAGCTTGTCGCCGCTGTAGCCCGCACCAAGCAGCAGCCCGATCCGGGGCAGCACCAGGGCCCGGGCCGCCTTCACCTGGGCCAGCTGGGCCTGACGCTGCTGGGCAATTGCATCCAGCAGGGGCCGATCCTTCAGGGCCGCCTGTATGGAGGCCGACAGATCCAGGGGCCAGGCCGCGCCGGGCACGAGGGGATCGGTGGCGGCCACCGCCTGATTGGGCGGAAGATTGAGCGCCCGGGCGAGACCGCTGCGGGCCACGCTGCGCTGGGCTTCCGCTTCCGCCAGGCCTTGTCGATCGCCCTGATTGAGGGCTTCCGCCTGGAGGGTGTCGATCCGGGCGGCCAGGCCGCGCCTGCGGATCGCCCGGGCATCGCGCAGCAACGCCCCCGAGAGCTCAATCGCCCGCTGCCACACCGGCACCTGGGCATCGGCGAGCTGGAGGTTGAGATAGGCGCTGGTGATCGCGAAGCGGCTGCGCCGTTGGCTCTCACTCAGCTCCGCATCCGCTGCCATGCGCGTGGCGACGGCAGCCTGGCGGAGCGGTGCACGGCCGAAATCCACCAGGGCGTAGTTGAGGGCCAGGCCGAGGTTGCCGAAGGTGTTCTGCAGAACGGCGTAGCCCTGGGCCCCGAGGGTGAGGTTGAGATCCCCGAGGGTGGGCACGTTGCTGATGAAGCCGGTGCTGGTGCCCACCTGGGTGTAGGTGCCCAGGCCCACCAGATCGAGCTTGGGCAGGAACTGACTGTTGGTGATGCCCTCCAGGGCGCGGCTCTCCTGCACCGCCAGCCCCGCATCCCGCAGGCTCAGCGACGCTTCCGTACCGCGCTCGAGGGCCTGCTGCAGGCTGAGCCGCAACACGGGCCGCTGCACCGCTGGATCAGCTGAAGACTCAGCAGCCCGGGCGAGGGGGGCCCAAGCGGCCAGCAGCCCGATCGCCAGAGCGCCCCAACGGCAACGGGTGTGGCAGCGGCGAGCGGAGCGGCCCAGAACCCCTTCCACAACTCAGTGGGGGGTACCTTAGGGGCCGTTCAGGGACGGCATGCAAGCTCCGCAGCGGCTGGTCCCGATGGCCCTGGTGAGTGGTCTCACCCTGATCTGGGCAGCGTCACCCGGGGTGCCCATGCGGGTGAAGGGTTCCGCGGTGCTGATGGAACCCGGCAGCCGCGCCGGCATCTACGCCCGCAGCTCCGGCCAGATCCAGGAGCTGCTGCTCAAGCCCGGCAGCCCGGTGCGGAGCGGCCAGGTGGTGGGCACGATCAACCGGGTGGATCAGGCGGCCCCAGGTGCCGGCCGCATCGGTGCCAACCCCGCAGCCTTGAAGCGCCAGGAGCAGGCGATCGCCCTGCAGAAACAGGCCCTGAGCAGCCAGATCCACACCCTGCGCACCACCAACGAACCGGTGCTGGCCCAGCTGAAGGCCCTCGAAGCCCTGCGCCGCGAGGAGGTGATCCCGCGCTACAGCCCCCTCTGGGTGGGAGCCCAGAACCTCTACCTCTCCAACCTGAGCTCGATCCGCGGGCTGGAGGGTCAGATCGCCGCCCTCGATGCCAACGAAGCTGAGGTGCAGGCCCAGGAAGCCAGCCAGCAGGTGCTGGCACCCCGCAACGGCACCCTGCTGAGCTGGGCCGTCACCCCCGGTGAAGCCGTGATCCCCGGTCAGCGCATCGCCAGCCTGGGCGACCCCGACGGCAAGGCCGGCCGCACGGCTCTTGCGGTGTTCACCGAGGCCGATGCCAGCCGCCTGCGCAAGGGGATGGAGATCGAGCTAGCGCCCCAGTTCCAGAGCCGCAACGACTATGGCGGCAGCTCCGCCCGCTATGGCCGGATCAAGGGCCGCATCGTGGCTCTCTCCCCCACCAGCCTCGGTTTGCCGGCCCTCACCAGCGTGGTGGGTGATGCCGAGATGGCCACCAGCCTGGTGGCCCGCAGCCGCGAGGAGGGATTCGGCAGCGGCGGTGATCCCCTGGCCACCGCCGGCGACAAGGTGACCGCCCCGGTGGTGCTCGCCCAGGTGGAACTCGAAGAAGACTCCACCCCCAGCGGACTGCGCTGGAGCCGCGGCCAGGGCCCCGACTTCCCGCTGAGCACCGGCACACCGGCCAGTGCCGATGTGGAGGTGGAGCGCCGCCCGCTGCTGAGTTTCCTCACACCCTTTCTGCGCTGGATCGGAGGTTTGGCCCCATGAACGCCTGGCGCAGCCCCGCCCCCTGGATTGCCCTGGTGCTGCTGGGGATCGTGGTGGTGAGTGAGCCCCCCCGGATCTGGTTCTGGCTGGCGGTGCTGCTGATCGTGCTGGCGGTGGGCTGGCTCCAAGCGCTGCGCCCTCCCAAGGCTTGAACCAGCCCGGCTCAAACCCGCTCGGGCTGCGGGCGGCCCTGGTGATCGGCCTTACCGCCGCACTCACCAAGGCCCTGGCCGACACCCTGGGGATTGGCAGCGAGCCGGTGGCCTACGGCGTGGTGGTGTCGGTGCTGGTGGTGCGCCCCGATTTCCAGCGCTGGCCCGCGGCCCTCTATCCGGTGCTGGTGGTGCTGATCGGCCTGGGCATGGCCATCGGCCTGGCGGTGGATATGGGCTTCCAAGGAGCCCCCAGCAACTTCACCTTTGCGGTGGTGGCCCTACTGATGCAGCTGCTTGGACTGGTGCTGCCGGGAAAACTCAAAATGCTCACGGGCGCCTTGGCGGTGGCCGGAGTACTGCCGCTGCTGAGCGCCGGTTCCACCCCGGGCACCTGGGGAAAGGAGGTGTTAGCGATCGCCCTCGGCCTGGCGATGGGCACGATGGTGCAGCGGCCGTTCACGCCCGCCGAGCTCCCACCGGCCAAGGAGCTGCCAGAACCGCCGCCTGATCCACCCCTGGGGATACGGATCAGGGCGGGTCTCCAATCACCGTTTTTCTGGCAGCGCACCCTGCTGGCCATGCTCGCCCTGCCGATCGGGGAAGGGTTGGGGGCCCTGGCCCCCAAATACCTCTATTTCGGCGTGGTGCTGCTGTTCAACGACAGCCTCGGCGCCACCCTGGCCCGGGTGATCGACCGGATGGTGGGCGTGAGCCTGGGGGTGTTGATGCCCCTGCTGGTGTTCAACACCGTGGGCAGCGGCCCGGTCGAGATCGGCCTGGTGATGGGGGGCACCGCCGCCCTGGTGACAGCCCTGGGGCTCGACACATACCTGCGCACGGCCCTGATCTCCAGCGGTGTGGCCTTCGTGGGCTACGGACCGCTGGTGGCCTGGTACATCCCCAACCGCTGGCTCGACTATTTGATGGGCTGCGTGCTGGCGGCGAGCGCAGCCCTGGTGGCCGATGCGCTCAAGCGGCGGGCTGCCAATCGTCTGCCGGCTCCGGCTTGTCCGTCTCCGCCAGGGAGGGATAGGTGGCGCGGGTGAGGGCCGCCAGTTCGGTGCGGGCCTTGGCGCGGAACTCGGCAGCAGCAGCGGCTGGTAGCACGGGGTAGGTGGTGTCTGCTGTTTCGCGCAGGGGCTTCCAGCCCTTGTTGCCCTGCTCCTGGA
>CAIOXF010000230.1 GCA_903862155.1 uncultured cyanobacterium
GCTGTCGCCGTTGATGTTGGCGGCTATGAAGTAGCGCTGCTCGATCAGATCGTGCAGACGGTTGAGGTCGCTCTGGAAGGCGTCGATCGCCTCGTGCAGACCGCCGGCGATCAGTTCATTGATCCGGCTGTAGCTCCACCGCGCGAGCGTAAGGCCACTGAGGCATTCGAGGTCGTCTGGTGCGCCCGGTACGGCCTGCCCCCGCACGATCCGCAGGGTGTCATTGATGCGCTCCAGGCAGTAGCGCACGGAGCGTGGGAACACCGGATCCAGCAGCAGGAAGTCGGCCACGGCCTCTGGCGTGATCACCTGCTGGCGCGACTGGCGGAACATCTGATAGGCCCCGGCACAGCGCAGCAGGGCGATCCACTGCAGCTCGTCCAGCACCCCACCCACTTCCTCGGGGCTGGGCAGCAGCAGGAAGTACTTCACATCGAGGATCCGGGTGGTCTTGTCCGCCCGCTCGATCAGGCGCCCCAGCCGGCTGAACTGCCAGGAGAGATCCCGGCTGAGGGTGGCGTCGGTGATGCCATAAAACAGCTGGCAGCCCCGCCGGATGTCGCGCAGCTGCTCCTGGGGCGGCTGGCTCCAGAAGCTCTCGTCTTCCTTGAGGCTCCAGTACAGACCGTTGATCTGTTCCCACATCTCGGTGGTGATCACATCGCGGATCTGGCGGGCGTTCTCCCGGGCAAACGCGATGCAGTTCACGATCGCGTTCGGGTTGTCGGGTTCGCGCACCAGGAAGCGCACCACGTCGTCGGGCTTGCCTTCCGGATAGAGCCGGTCGAACAGTTCCCGATCGCCGTTGGCATCGATCAGGGGAAGCCAGGGTTCAGCACTGCCCGGCGGGCAGTCGAGCGCCATGGCCTCACTCACCTCCACGAAGCGCGACACGTTCTCGGCGCGCTCCACGTAGCGGTTGATCCAGTACAGGGAGTCGGCAACGCGGCTCAGCATGGGATCTCCTCCTGCAGGCTGTCCTGCACGATCCAGGTGTCTTTGCAGCCACCGCCCTGGGAGGAGTTCACCACCAGGGAGCCGCGGCGCAGGGCCACACGGGTCAGGCCGCCGGGGCTCACCCAGGCCTCCTTGCCCCGCAGCACGTAGGGCCGTAGATCCACGTGGCAGGGATAGAGCTCGCCTTCGCTGAGGGAGGGCACGGTGGAGAGCTCCAGCGTGGGTTGGGCAACGTAGTTCCGCGGATTGGCGCGGATCTTCGCGGCGAACTCCGCGATCTCCGCTGCGCTGGCGTGGGGTCCGATCAGCATTCCGTAGCCGCCGGCCTCCGCCACCGCCTTCACCACCAGTTCGCTCAGGTGGGAGAGCACATAGGCCTGATCGTCGGGCCGCTGGCACAGATAGGTGGGCACGTTCTCGATGATCGGCTCCTCGCCCAGGTAGTAGCGGATCATCTCGGGCACGTAGGCGTAGATGAGCTTGTCGTCGGCTACGCCCGTCCCCGGCGCGTTGGCAATGGCCACCCGGCCGGCGGCGTAGGCCTCCATCAGGCCCCGCACCCCCAGCATCGAGTCGGCCCGGAACACGGCCGGATCGAGGAAGTCGTCATCGATCCGGCGGTAGATCACATCCACCGGCTCCAGCCCCGCGGTGCTGCGCATCCACACCCGCTGGTCCTGGCACACCAGGTCGCGGCCCTCCACCAACTGGATGCCCATCTGCTGGGCCAGGTAGCTGTGCTCGAAGTAGGCGCTGTTGAACACCCCGGGGGTGAGCAGCACCACCTTGGGGTTCTCCGTCCAGGGGGCCAGCTCGCGCAGGGTCTGCAGCAGCCGCGACGGGTAGTCGTCGATGGGTTGCACCGTGCGCCCCGCGAACAGGCTGGGGAACATGCGCTTCATCACGCGCCGGTTCTCGAGGAAGTAGGCCACCCCGGATGGACAACGCAGGTTGTCCTCCAGCACGCGCCAGGTGCCCTGGCCGTCGCGCACCAGATCGAGGCCGGAAATGTGGCACCACTTGCCCAATGGCGGCTGGAATCCCTGCAGCTGGGGGCGCCATCCCTGGGAACTTTCCACGTCTTCCCGTGGAATCACGCCATCGCGAAGAATGCGCTGCTCGCCGTAGACATCCGCCAGGAAAAGATCGATCGCTTCCAGGCGTTGGATCAGGCCCTGCTCCAGCCGCTCCCAGGCGGTGGTGCTGATCAGCCTGGGCAGGGGATCGAACGGGAGAATCCGCTCCACGCCCTCATTCCCGGAGCCGTTGAGGCGGAAGGTGGCGCCCAGCCGCCGTAGCAAGACGCCGGCGGCAGCGTGGTTGCGGTTGAGCTCTTCCAGGCCCAGCTGGCCTAGGGAATCCATCAGGGGCCGCAGGGCGCGGCGGGGTTCATCCGTGTTGCTGAAGTATTCGTCGTAGCCCCGTTCCGGCTTGTACGTGGTGAACATGGCGGGCCCCGGTTGGCCTCCTTAGCTGAGCGGGATCATGCAGAGCGGCGGCGACCATTCGGGTCGCGCTTGCTACACAAACCCAGCTGGGGTGCATCAGGGGCCGCGGCCAGTAGGCCCTACAGCAGGAAGTAGCGCTGGGCCATCGGCAGCACCTCGGCCGGCTCACAGGTGAGCAGTTCGCCGTCGGCGAACACCTCGTAGGTCTGGGGATCCACCTCCACCTTCGGCAGGGCGGTGTTGTTCTTCATCGCGGCCTTGTTGATGCCGCCGCGGGTGTTGATCACGGGCACGCAGGGCCGGCTCAGTCCCAGCTTGCGGGGCAGGTCGTCTTCAAGGGCGGCCTGGCTCAGGAAGGTGAGGCAGCTGGGGGCCAGGGCCTTGCCGAAGGCGGCGAACATCGGCCGGCCGTGCACCGGGCCGGGGGTGGGGATCGAGGCGTTGGCATCCCCCATCTGGGCCCACACGATCGAGCCACCCTTGAGCACCAGCTCCGGTTTCACCCCGAAGAATCCCGGCTTCCAGAGCACCAGATCCGCCAGCTTGCCCACCTCCACCGAGCCCACCTGGTGGTCGATGCCGTGCACGATCGCCGGGTTGATTGTCACCTTGGCGATGTAGCGCTTGAGGCGGGTGTTGTCGTTGCGCTCCGAGTCGCCCGGCAGGGCGCCCCGCTGCACCTTCATCTTGTGGGCGGTCTGGAAGGTGCGGGTGATCACCTCGCCCACCCGGCCCATGGCCTGGGAATCGCTGGCGATCAGCGAGAAGGCGCCAATGTCGTGAAGGATGTCTTCGGCGGCAATGGTTTCGCGCCGGATGCGCGATTCCGCGAAGGCCACGTCTTCCGGGATCTTGGGATCCAGGTGGTGGCACACCATCAGCATGTCGAGGTGTTCCTCGAGCGTGTTGCGGGTGTAGGGCCGGGTGGGGTTGGTGGAGCTGGGCAGCACGTTGGCTTCCCCGCAGATCCGGATGATGTCGGGCGCATGGCCACCGCCAGCCCCTTCGGTGTGGAAGGTGTGGATCGTGCGGCCGCCGATGGCGCGGATCGTGTCCTCCACGAAACCGGCCTCGTTGAGGGTGTCGGAGTGGATCGCCACCTGGATGTCGAACCGATCCGCCACCGAAAGGCAGCAGTCGATCGCAGCGGGAGTGGTGCCCCAGTCTTCGTGCAGCTTGAGGGTGATGGCCCCGGCGCGGATCTGCTCCTCGAGGCCCTCGGGGGTGCTGGCGTTGCCCTTGCCGAAGAAGCCCAGGTTCACCGGCAGGCCCTCGGCCGCCTGCAGCATGCGGGCCATGTGGAAGGCGCCCGGGGTGCAGGTGGTGGCGTTGGAACCCGTGGCCGGCCCCGTGCCACCGCCCAGCATCGTGGTGACCCCGCTGGCCAGGGCGGTTTCCACCTGCTGGGGACAGATGAAGTGAATGTGGGTGTCGATGGCGCCAGCGGTCACGATGTGGCCCTCGCCGGCGATGGCCTCGGTACCGGGGCCCACCACGATGTCGACGCCCTCCTGGGTGTCGGGGTTGCCCGCCTTGCCGATGGCCACGATGCGGCCGTCTCGCAGGCCGATGTCGGCCTTCACGATCCCCCACCAATCGAGGATAAGGGCGTTGGTGATCACCGTGTCGACGGCGCCCTCGGCCCGGGTGGTCTGGGCCTGGCCCATGCCATCGCGGATCACCTTGCCGCCGCCGAACTTCACCTCATCGCCGTACACGGTGAAGTCTTTCTCCACCTCCAGGATCAGATCGGTGTCGGCCAGCCGCAGCCGGTCGCCGGTGGTGGGGCCGTAGGTCTCGGCGTAGGCGCGGCGGGAGATCCGGTAAGCCATGGGGTGATCAGTCGAGGGGTCCGTTCACAAGGCCGTTGAAGCCGAACACGCGGCGGCTGCCGGCGAAGGGCACCAGGTTCACGTCGCGGGTGTCACCCGGTTCAAAGCGGATGGCGGTGCCGGCGGGGATGTCGAGCCGCAGGCCGTGGGCGGCCTCCCGGTCGAACTCCAGGGCGCTGTTGGGCTCGTGGAAGTGGAAGTGGGAGCCCACCTGCACGGGGCGATCCCCGGTGTTGGCCACCGTGAGGGTGGTCACGGGTCGGCCGGCGTTGAGCTCGATCTCGCCCTCCTCGGGCAGCAGTTCACCGGGGATCAGGGGTGGCATGGGATGGCAGCAGCTCAGCGGATCGGGTCGTGCAGGGTCACGAGCTTGGTGCCGTCGGGGAACGTGGCCTCGATCTGCACCTCCTGCACCAGCTCTGGCACCCCCTCCATCACCTGATCACGGCTGAGCCAGGTGGTGCCCTCGGCCATCAGCTCGGCCACGGTTTTGCCGTCGCGGGCCCCTTCCAGCACCAGGAAGCTGAGCCAGGCCACCGATTCGGGATGGTTGAGCTTGAGGCCCCGGTTGAGCCGCCGTTCGGCCAGTAGGGCGGCGGTCACGATCAGGAGTTTGTCTTTCTCCTGAGGCGAGAGGTGCATGGCTCCGGAGTGGGGCGGATCTGGCGGGCCCGGGGGCCGACGCATACCCTGCACTCTGACAGCGATGATGCGCAGCGCCGTTCAACGGGAACGTTCACGCCAGCGGGCGGGCTCAGGCCGCGGCGATCGGCTGTTCCTGGAATGGCCACACCCGCGGCAGCTCCGGGGCCGCTAGCCCGCGCTCCTGGCGGATCAGGGTCCAGATGCGGCTGAACCAGAACCGGGCCGCCTGGCTCGATGGGCCCCGGTAGCGGGCCACCAGCCCCTGCTCCAGGGCTCCGCAGGCCATGGACCCATCAAGCCCGTGGCGTGCGTTGCGGCATGCCGCCAGCAGCGCTGCCATCCGTTCGTTATTCAGTGATGTGGGCGCCGCCCACACCAGCGAGCCGAACACGGGCTCCCCGGCCATGCCGTGCTCCGCCTGCAGGGCCGCGCCGCCCAGCTCCAGCCGGTCCACC
>CAIOXF010000231.1 GCA_903862155.1 uncultured cyanobacterium
ACGAACAGCTCCAGCCCCACCTTCACCCAGCGCAGATCGGGGATCCCAGCGGCGAAGGCCAGGGCCTGCTCGGGGGCCATCCCGTCGAGGGCCACGATGATCCGATCGGCGAGGCTGGCGCTCACAGGCTCACGGCAACGGTTGTTTGCAGGCTATGGAGCCACCAGCCGCCGGAAGGTCTTCTTGCCCAGCTGCAGCACCTTGCCGGAGAGCTCCTCTGCGGAAGCGAACTCCTGGTTGGGATCGGCCAGCTTCTGGCCATCCAGCTTCACGCCGCCCCCCTGGATCTGGCGCCGGGCTTCGCTGCTGCTGGCGCAGATGCCCACGACACTGAGCAGATAGAAGGCCTTGGCAGGGAAGTTCACCTCAGCCAGTGAGGCCTCGGGCACCTCCGCATCGGCGGCGCCAAGGCCAGTTGCACCACCCACCAGCGTGGCCGCATCCTGCTGGGCCTGGACCGCCGCCTCACCATGGCGCTGGCGGGTGATCTCCAAGGCCATGGCCTTCTGACGCTCGCGCGGGTTCTCGGGCAGGGTCCCCAGATCCAGATCGGTGAGCAGGGTGAGGTATTCGTCTACCGCCGCATCAGGCACCTTCTCGAGCTTGGAATACATCGAGAGGGGATCTTCACTGAGCCCCACGGTGTTGCCCAGGCTCTTGCTCATCTTCTGCACGCCATCGAGGCCGGGCAGGATCGGCAGCAGCATTCCGAACTGGGGGCGCTGGCCAAAGTGGCGCTGCAGGTCGCGGCCCATGGCCACGTTGAACTTCTGATCGGTGCCGCCGAGTTCAAGATCGGCCTCGATCGCCACTGAGTCGTAGCCCTGCAGCAGCGGATAGAGAAACTCGTGCAGGGAAATCGGCGTGCCCGAGCCGTAGCGGTTGGCGAAATCTTCCTTGGCCAGCATCTGCCCCACGGTGGCGGTGCCGAGCAGCTCGATCACCTTCGGGAGATCCAGGCCCGCCAACCATTCGCTGTTGCGGCGCACCTCAAGGCGGCGGGGGGTTTCGAAATCGAGTAGGGCCCGCTCCTTGGGCTGGCCCAGGCCCAGCTGCAGCAGATACGTTTCGGCGTTGGCCTCCACCTCAGCCGCACTGAGCTGCACGCGGGTGGCGCTCTTGCCGGTGGGGTCGCCGATGCGGGCGGTGAAGTCGCCGATGATCAGCACGGCGGTGTGGCCCGCGTCCTGGAAGGCCCGCAGCTTGCGGAACAGGATCGAATGCCCCAGATGGATGTCGGTGCCGGTGGGGTCGATGCCGAGCTTCACCCGCAGCGACCGACCCTTGGTCTCCGCTTCAGCAAGGCGGGCGGCGAGCTGCTGGTCGGGGTCGGTAGCAGCTCCCTCCTCGGTACCGGCGGGGAACAGGTCGGCCACCCCCCGGCTGCACCATCCCGGCAGATTCCAGCTCTCTGCTGCCATCACCACCGCTCCCGTGCCCGCATCAGCGGCGGATCGTAGGCAGGGGCCTCAAGGGGTCTTGTCGAGCTCGCTCTTCATGCGCTCGAGCGTCTTGTGCATCTGCTCAAACATCGTTTCGGGGGTGAGTCCGAACTGGCCGAGCTGGGTGCGCAACTGCTCCACGGTGAGCTTGGCCTGGAAATCCTCAGACAGCTCGAAGCGCTTCATGAACACGCGATAGCGGTCCATCATGTCTTCCATGCGCTCGATATAGAGCTTCTTGCCCTCACGATCGAACTTTCCGTATTCACTCCCCAGCTGCATTAACTGCTGGTAATCGAGGAAGAGCCGCTTGGCCTCGTCCTGAACGATGTCGGAGTCGAAGAACGCCATGAACCAGGCGGCGCGGCGGTGGATGGGCTGGATTCTGGGAAGCGCCGGGGGGCCTGGCGAGTGCGGATCCACGCATCCCCGCTACCTTCGCTGGGCAGCCCCCCCGCCACACCCGCACCATGGCCCAGCGCCACTGGCTGGATCCCCTGGCCCGGCGGCTGCTGCAGGCCACTGGTCAGATCGCGCCCGATCCGCAGGCCACAACCACGGCAAAGGCCTCTCCTGCACCTGTGCCCCACCCGCCTCAGCCCGATCCGCTCCAGCAAGAGAGCGTTGAGCGCGACCTGCTGGCCCTGAAGCTGCGCCAGAACCCTGGCCTGCGACTGCGCAACGCCAACGAGGTGAGCCATGCCGCCGCCCTGGGCTGGCGCCTGGATGTGAACCGCGCCACCCGCGCCGACTGGCTGCGTTTGCCGGGCATCGACGCGCAGCACGTTGATCTACTGCTGCGGCTGCAGGCGGGCGGGGTGCAGCTCAGCGGACCCGAGGATCTGCAGCGGCTGCTGGAGCTGCCAGCGGCCGTGGTGGCGGCCTGGCTACCGCTGCTGGAATTCCGCTGGTACGGCGAACCGCCCTCAACGCCCAGCGAAGCGCGGCTCGACCTCAACCAGGCACGACTTCCCGATCTCCAGGCCCTGGGGCTCTCACCCGAACGCAGCCAGCGGCTGCTGCGCGAGCGGGCCCGCTCCCCCTTCCGCGACCTGGCCGACCTGCAGGAGCGACTCCAGCTGCCGCCTGATCTGGTGGAGCGTTGGATCGGCAAGGTGCGCTTCGGCACGGGGCCAATCGGGCCTGTCCTG
>CAIOXF010000232.1 GCA_903862155.1 uncultured cyanobacterium
ATCGGCTCGCTGCGCTTCAACGAGGCCGGTTTGATTCCGGCCGTGGCCCAGGACTGGCTCGATGGCGCGGTGCTGATGGTGGCCTGGATGAACCAGGAGGCGATCGAGCACACCCTGGCTAGCGGCGAGGTGCACTACTGGAGTCGTTCCCGCCAGGAGCTCTGGCATAAGGGCGCCACCAGCGGCCACACCCAGAAACTGCGGGGCCTCCGCTACGACTGCGACGCCGACGTGCTGCTGCTCACGATCGAGCAGACCGGTGAGGTGGCCTGCCACACCGGCGCCCGCAGCTGCTTCTACGAAGACGACGCCCAGCCCAGCGCCGGTGGCCCCGCGGCCCTGCCGCCGCCGGCGGATGTATGCACCGAGCTGATGCGGGTGATCGAGGGCCGCCGCGATCGCCCCGAGCCCGGCAGCTACACCAACAAGCTGCTGGAGGGGGGCGACAACCGCATCCTCAAGAAGATCGGCGAGGAGAGCGCCGAATTCGTGATGGCCTGCAAAGACGGCAAGGCTGAGGAGATTGCCGGTGAAGCCGCCGACATCGTGTTTCACCTGCAGGTGGCCCTGGCTCACCACGGGGTGAGCTGGCGCGATGTGCAGCAGGTGTTGGCCCAGCGCCGCGGAGCTCCGCGCCGGGAGTAGCTTGCGTTGATGGTGGAAACGGTTCTCGAAGTCAGCGGGCTCACCGTGGGCCGGCAGGGCGAGCCGGCTGTCGAGAACGTGAGCTTCAGCCTTGCCGCTGAAACCGACACCGCCCTGGTGGGCCCCAATGGCGCCGGCAAGAGCACCCTGGTGCAGGCCCTGCTCGGCATCCTTCCCCGCCAGGCCGGTGAGGTGCGGGTATTGGGGGCACCCCTTTCCCCAGGCGGGAGGCTGCCGGCGGCGGTGCGGGCCCAGGTGGCCTACCTGCCCCAGCAGGTGGTGGTGAAGGGGCGCTTCCCCCTCACCGTGGCGGAATTTGTGGCTTTGGGTTGGGAGCCCAGCGGGCTGCGCCTCCCCTGGAGCCACCGGACGGCCCGGGAGGCGGCGGTGCAGATGGCCCTGGCCCGCACCGGCTGCACGGATCTGGCCGATCGCCTGATCAGCGCCCTCTCCACCGGCCAGTGGAAGCGGGTATTGCTCGCCTTCTGCGTGGTGTGGCCCCGCAAGCTGCTGGTGCTGGATGAGGCCCAGGCTGGCCTGGATCCCCAGGCGGCTGAGCAGTTCCACAGCCTGCTGTTCGATCTGCGCCGCAGTGAGGGCTGGGCCGTGCTCCAGATCTCCCACGACCTCGACATGGTGCGCCGCACCTGCGACCGTGTGATCTGCCTCAACCGCAGCCTGCGCTGCGTGGGCAGCCCCGACCACGCCCTCAGCCCGGCCCAGCTGGAGCGTCTCTACGGCCGGGCTTACGTGCCCTATCACCACCATCACTCCCGTGCCCACGGCTGATTGGCTGGAGCTGCTGCAGTTCCCGTTCATGCAGCGCGCACTGCTGGCAGGCCTGTTCAGTGGCGGCCTGGGCGGGTTGCTGGGCAGCGTGGCGGTGCTGCGTCAGCTCTCCTTCTTCAGTGATGCCCTGGGCCATTCCGCCCTGCTGGGCATCAGCCTGGGGGTGCTGCTGGGGGTGGAGCCCACGGTGGTGCTGATTCCCTTCGCCGTGCTGTTCGCCTTGCTGGTGGGGCAGCTGGTTGAGCGCAGCCGCCTGCCCAGCGACGCGCTGCTGAACATCGTTTATTCGTCGTCGTTGGCGATTGCCGTGGTGGTGCTGCGGCTGGTGAGCTCCCGGGCCGGCAGCCTGGAGCAGCTGCTCTTCGGCGACATCCTCGGGGTGAGCTGGCGTGATGTGACCCTGCAGGGCGTGCTGCTGCTGGCGGTGCTCGCCTACCTGCTGCTCACCCGCCGCAGCCAGATCCTGGTGAGCCTCGATGCCGGCCTGGCCGTGAGCCAAGGGGTGGCGGTGGCCTGGCAGCGGTTGGTGTTTGTGGTGGTGCTGGCGGTGGTGGTGGCCCTCTCGATCAAGGCGGTGGGGGTGCTGCTGATCAGCGCCTTCGTGGTGATTCCGGCCTGCGCAGCGCGGCTGCTGGCACGGGGCTTCGGCGGCTACGTGGCCTTGGCCAGTGGCCTGGGGGCCGGTTGCGGCGTGCTCGGCCTGCTGGCTTCGGGGCTGCTCAACCTCCCCTCCGGCCCCTGTGTGGTGATCGTGCAGCTGCTGGTGTTTCTGGCGGCGCTGCTGATCAGCGCAAACCCGGCTGCTGCTGCAGCCAGAGCACGGTGGCGCGGTCGCGCGGGCTGAGCTGGCGCACCGGTTGGGCCCCCGGCACTGCTGCCATGGCATCGGCGGGGTTGTCGCTATGGCCCCAGAGCCCAAAGGCGTGGCCCAGCTCATGCAGCGCCGTGGCTTCGATGGCCTCGGGCCTCTGACCGGGGCTGATCATTACGGTGATGCGTGGCTCCAGCTGCTCCGTTTGGGCAACACTGCCATCAGCTGAGGCGCGCTTTACTTTCGCCAGCTCCAGCACGGCGCGTCCGTGGCTGGCCCGTCCGTTTTTGAGCGGCGGCCGGCGGCGGAACACCAGCACCTGGGCCTGATCCGGATTGCTCACCCGGGTGATCGGCAGCACACCGCCCCAGGTGGCGAGGGCCCCATCCACGGCCTGGAGCCAGGCCTGGTCCCAGCGAGCGCCAGGCCCTTCGCTGGTGCTGGGCTCCACCCACACGCACCAATGATCCCGGCGGGGCCAGCCCAACGCGGTGGCCTGCAGGCGGTGGCGGTAGTCGTTGCCGGCGGGATCGGGTGCCGGTGGGGGCGGCGGTTGCAGATCCTGCGGGGGCGGCACCAGGGTGCTGCCCAGGCTCACCGCACAGGCCGCCGCAGCCGCCAGCAGGCTCACGCGGCGGGCAGGCCTACACCGCGGGCCATCAGGGTGGCCAGCAGGGGAATCAGGGCGAAGCCCACCAGCTCGATGTTGAGGATCCAGGCCAGGCGGTTGGCCAACGCCTCGCTCACCTGGGGCAGCTCACCCTTGCGCAGGGGGATGGCCCAGAGGATGTAGGTGATCGTGGGATACAGCGACAGGCCACCCACGGAGAGATAGAGGCCCACCTTCCACCAGAACAGCGGGTTTTCCGTGTAGAAGGCGCTGCCCTGACCGAAGTACATCACCCGCAGGATGCCGCTCACCAGCAGGGCCAGCGCTGCCATCCCGTACACGATGTCGGTGATCACCATCAAGGTGGCATCGGCCTTGTTGGGGTTGGGCTTGATCAGCCGCCGTTCGAGCACCAGAGCCCCAAAGCAGAGCATGAAGCTGAGGTAGTGCACGTAGGCCACCCCGGCGCGGGGCAACACCTCGGGTGGGATGGCGGCAAGCAGGCTCATCGGAGGGCGCTGGTGGGCGTGGTGGGCCGCAACGGTAGCGAATCCGTAGACAATCGGTAATTCGAAAGTTGGCGTGTAATTAGGAAGCGGATGTGAAAGTTGGAAGCTTTCCTGTCGGTTGGTTGATTGCGCCGAATTCTCCGTAGGTTCAATTCAGTGCAAAGAGGTCTCCATGGCGAGCTCATTGAGTGCCTATCTCGGTGAAATTGGCCGCCATCAGTTGCTCACCCCCGAGCAGGAGCTCACTCTGGGCCGCAAAGTGCAGGCCATGGCTGCATTGCAGGAGCGTTGCCGCGCAGCCGGGGGCCAGGGCCCTGCCTGCGTCTTCAATGATCTCGAGCGCCGCACCATGCGCCTCGGTGAGCGGGCCAAAGCCCAGATGATCACGGCCAACCTGCGGCTGGTGGTGAATCTGGCCAAGCGCTATCAGAACAAGGGCCTGGATCTGCTGGATCTCATTCAGGAGGGCACCCTCGGCCTCACCCGCGCCGTGGAGAAATACGACCCCACCCGCGGCCACCGCTTCAGTACGTATGCCTACTGGTGGATTCGCCAGGGCCTCAATCGCGCCCTCTCCACCCAAAGTCGCACGATTCGCATTCCCGTGAATGTGAATGAAAAGCTCACCCGCCTGCGAGCAGCCAAGGCCCGTTACCTCCAGAGCCACGGTGTGCAGGCCGGGCCCAAGCAGCTGGCCCAGATGCTCAATCTGCCCCTGGAGGATGTGGAGGAGCTGCTGGGCTGTGAGCTGCGCAGCGTCACCGTGAGCCTGCAGGGGGTGGTGAAGTCGAAGTCGGATCCCTCCGAGCTGGTGGATGTGCTGCCTAGCCCGGAGCTGCCCCCGCTGGAGCGGGCCGAGCTGGCTGAGCGCACCGCCTCGGTTTGGACCCTGCTCGACAAGGCCAGCCTCACCCCTAAGGAGCGCACGGTGGTGATGCTGCGCTTCGGCCTCGATGGCAGCAACGAATGGCGCACCCTGGCCGAGGTGGCCCGCCAGCTCCAGTGCAGCCGGGAGTACTGCCGCCAGGTGGTGCAGCGGGCCCTGCGCAAGCTGCGCAAGTGCGGGATCGATAACGGCCTGGCGGAGGTGGCCGTCTAGGGGTGGTCGTCTGAGCAGGGAGCTCAGCTGGCCAGGGAGCTCAGCTCACAATCCACCTTGGCCCCAGAATCGCGGTGCTCCTGCGTGGCATTCGCTCGATGGCCCAGGTTGTGAACGCCGAGGTGCTCGACAGCACGGTGGTGGATGAGGCCCTGCTGCTGCGGCTGCTGCGCCGGGCCGGCCGTCTGGTGGCCCGGCCTGCCCTGGAGTGCCTGGAGCTGCTGCTCGATGCCGATACGCCTGCGCCGGTGAAGCTCACGGTGCTGGCAGCGCTCACCTATTTACTGGTGCCGCTGGATCTGGTGCCCGATTTCATTCCGGCGGCAGGCTTCTCCGACGACCTGGTGGCGATCACCACCCTGCTCACCCTGTGCGGGCGCCATCGCACCGAGGCCATCCGGATGCGGGCTCAGCGCAAACTGGATCGCTGGTTTCCCCTGGGCCGATGAGTGAGATGACGTATCTCACCAGCGAACAACACGACGACCTGCAGGCGTTCATCAAGGACTGGCTGCGCCATGCCGGCCGTACCCAGGCCGATCTGCGCCGGGCGCTGCATGCCAGTTCGATCCGCATGCCCGTGCTGATGGAGGTGCTGGCCAGCACCTATGCCAGCCAGGGGCTCACCGGTCTGGCGGCCCAGCTCTGCAGCATCGAAGACCTGTGGCAGGGCGAGGACGGCTGGGACCGTGCCGGCGATGCCGTGCCGAGCCTCGACGATTCCCTCGGTCAGCTGGATCTGCTGCTGCAGGAAATCCGCATGGATCAGGTGGATTGAGGGCGGTTCGCCCCTGATTCCGAGGCAGAGTGGACGCAGTCACCCCCTGCCCGATGGCCCGCCGAATCCCTGGTTTTGCCGTGATGGGGATGCTCTGCGCGGCCCTGGCACCGGTGGGCGCTGAGCTCCTCGATCCCAAGGCAGCCCAGGCCCAGGTTCAGCAGTTCATCCTGGGCCCGGGCAGCAGCGTGGGCCCCTCCACCGAGGTGAAGCCCAAGGATTGCGTAACTGGCCCCGACGGTTCGATCACCTGCAACACCCAGCTGGTGAATCCCCCCGGCACCACCGAAGCCAAGCCCCTTTACTCGCCGTGGGATAAGTAGGTCCTGCGGAGGTCATTCTCCGTTCGGCTGAGCGATAGGAGCGGCGGATGGCTCACAAACTGGATGTCCCACAGCAGGCCACCCGACCCCGGCGCGGTGGACTGCTGTCAGCGCTGTTTGATGACGCGAACTACCTGCGCCTGGTGGATCGCAGCGAGCAGCAGCTCGCCAAGGTGCTGGGCCTGGTGCTGTTGGCCGTGATGGTGGTGGCCACCCTCCAGCTGATCTGGGTGGTGGGCTGGAGCGTGGCCAATCCCAATACGCCCTGGCTGGAGCGCCGGCTGATGCTGGTGTTGGGCGATCTGCTCAACCTCCTGATTGCCCTGGAGGTGCTGCAGAACATCACCTCCTATCTGCGCCGCCACGTGGTGCAGATCGAGCTGGTGCTGCTCACCGCCATGACCGCCGTGGCCCGGAAGGTGATCGTGCTGCCCCAGGGCGCGGAGAACAAACCACTGCTGCTGGTGGGTCTGGGGGTGGCGGTGCTCGCCCTGGCTGGGGCGTTCTGGCTGGTGCGCACCCTCAACTTCCAGCAGCCCCCTGCCAGAACAGGGCCAGCCAAACGGTCCCGGGAGCTGGATCCGTAGCCACCACCCGGTGACGCCGGTGCGGTTCGATCAGCAGGGCATCGCCGCGGCTGAGGGTGCGCGGGAGCTCCTCATCCTCGAACTGGAGCCTGGCGCTGCCCTGCAGGAGGGCCACCCATTCATGCTCGTCCTGGTCGTACCAATGGCCCTCTGGAGTGGCGGCGCTGCAGGAATGGATGCGCTCAATCCGCAATCCTGGCTGCTCCAGCAACACGGTGGTGGTTTCTTCCCCGGCCGCAGGGCAAGGCCCCGCCAGCAGATTGGCGCCGCTGCCTTCGGTGGCGGGATCCTCCTCTCCCCAGCGCCGGCCGATCTCAAAGCCGCGGGAGCGGGCCAGGCTCACCACGTCGTGGTGGTTGCTGCAGTTGCGCAGGGCATCCCGCACCGCCGGGTTGGCGTTGGAGAGCGCCACAAAGGCATTGAGCGCGGCCACCTTCTGGAGGAATTGCTGCAGCTGCGCTTCAGCCATGGGCGCTGTTGGTGAGTGTTTTGATCATCCGCCAACGCACGAACGGCACCCCGGCGTAGAGCACGGTTTCTTCGGCCGCCACCGTCCAGCCTTGGCGCAGCAGCAGCGGTTTCGAGAGTTGGCTGGCTTCGGTGCGCATCTGGCGGCAGCCATGCTGCAGAGCCAGGGTCTCCAAGGCGTCCAGCAAGGCCTTGCCGCGGCCCTGGCGGCTGGAGCGCCCCCGGCAATAGAGCAGGGAAAGACGATCGATCGGATCCAGCACGGCAAAGGCTTCCACCTCGGCGGATTCGTGTGGATTGCAGCTCACCATTCCGCGGCCCCGCAGCAGGATCTCCCGTAGATCGTTGCTGCGTTGGGCATGCATGGCCCAGGCCTCAATCTGGCGGGGTTCGTACAACCCGATCGCCTGGGTGCGAACGGCATCCGCATACGCCTCCAGCACCTGTTCCACATCATCCGGCTGCAGGGGTCGGAGCAGCACCATCAATCAGATCGTGTGAATCGGTAGCAACGTGAGCCTTGCACATGCTCGGCCTGGGGTTACCTTTTTGGTGTCATATTGAATTCAACCCCCTAGAGCAATGCTCACTGGATCGGAATTGCTGGCCAAGGTGAAGGAGCTTGGTGATGTGGGCAAGTCGGAGATCGTGCGCTCCTGTGGTTATGTCTCCACCAAGAAGGATGGCACCGAGCGCCTGAACTTCACGGCCTTCTACGAGGCCCTGCTGGAGGCCAAGGGTGTGGAGCTGGGTAAGGCCACCACTGTGGGCAAGGGTGGGCGCAAACTCAGCTATGTGGCCACCGTGCAGGGCAACGGCAACTTGCTGATCGGCAAGGTCTACACCGCCATGCTCGATCTGCGGCCCGGCGATGAATTTGAGATCAAGCTCGGCCGCAAACAGATCCGCCTTGTGCCGGTCGGCGCCGACGACGAAGAGGAGTGATGCAGCCCGCTAACCACCGGCGGTCAGGTTCACCTGCTTGCCGATTCGGTTGGCGAGATCGCTGTAGTCGTTGGGTGTGCAGGAGAGCAGCAGCACCTGCACACCCTTGGCGCTGGCCCGCTCAAGCATGCGTTTGAGTCCTTCGATGCGCTCGGGGTCGCTGTTGGTGAAGGCGTCGTCGAACACCATGGGCAGGGCGCCGTCGTAGGCGGGCACCAGCACTTCCGCCAGGGCTAAACGCACGGCGGCGGCCACCTGTTCGCGGGTGCCGCCACTGAGCCGCTCAAACGAAAAGCTCTCCTGGCCCTGGCGCAGTTGCAGCCCGGCGAAACCCTTCGCGGCGTCGAAATCGAGCAGGGCCGCATCGCTTCCGGCGTTCAGGCTGGCCAGGTAACCGCCGATCGCCAGGGTCATCGGTTGGCTATAGCGATCGGCCAGGGCACTGCGCGCCTGGCGGAACCGCTCCAGCAATAGTTGCAGCGCTGAGGCCCTGGCTTCGATCGCGTTGCAGCGCTCCTGAGCCGTGTCCATTGCGGCTTCGGCCTGCTCCAGGGCGGCCTGGGGATCACTGGCGCCGAGGCTGCGGCAGAGCTGCTCGTTCTGGCCGCGCTGGTGGAGCAGCCCCTCCTTCTCGGCCAGCAGTTGCTGCAGGCGCTGGCCCATGGCCTCCTGGCTCACGTTGCCCGCCTGGCGCCGCAGCCCTTCCAGTTCCAGCTCTAGGGCGTTGAGCTGGGCATCGTGATGGGCGAGTTGCTGGCCCAGGGCATCAGCCTGCTCCCGCAGGCTCTCGGGGCTGCCGTGCTCCGCCACCAGGGTGCTGCGGCGTTGCACCAGGGCCGCGAGCCGGCCCTCCAGTTCCCCTAGGCGGTTGCCGTTCTGTTGGGCCTGCTGCTGCAGCTGCTGTTGCTGGGCCTGGCCGCTTTGCTGCTCCTGCTGGAGCTGTTGCCAGCGGGCCTGACCCAGTTGCTGGAGCTGGCGCGCCTCGGGCAGCCAGCTCTCGAGGCTGGCCTCGGCGGGCAGCGCGCCGGAGCGGCGCAGCTGCTCCAGCCGCTCCAGTTGCGCCGCCAAGGCTGCATCGAGCTGGCGCAGCTTCTGGGCCTGGGCTGCGAGCTGGCTGTCGAGCCGCTGCCAGGGAATCTCGCTGGCGCTGCGGCGCAGCTGGTTGAGTTCGCTCTCCAGCTCCGTGCGCTGGCGCAGCAGTTGCTCGGCCTGCTCCCCATCGGGCACGGCGAGTTGCTGGAGCAGCGCCGTGAGGGCCTGGCCGGCCGCATCCCGTTCTGCCTCGGCCTGGTCGAGGGCCTCGCCGCCGCCGGGTTGGATGCGCAGCCGCACCCCCGCCCCCACCCGCAGCTCGGCGGCCTGGCTGATGCGCGCCGCCTCCCCTGTCTGCAGCGCCTGGCCATCAAGGCTCAACGGCTGATCGGTGGCCAAAACCTCCACCGTGGCGGCCATCGCCTCCAGCCGGGCTAAGGCCAGTGCCTGCCGCCGTTCCGCCTGCCGCAGGCTTTGCAGCTGCTCGCTGGTGATGGCGGGCAGCTCTGCGAGCCGGGTCTTCACGCCACTCGCTTGCTCCTGCAGGCCGCTGAAGCGCCGCCGCTGCTCGCTGAGTTCGCTCTGCCGCTGCTGGGCCGTGGCCCCCTCCACCAGCAGCTGGGCGAGGTCTACGGCCTTGGCCCGTTCGTTGAGCTCCTGCTGCAGGGCGGTGAGCTGCTGCTGGCGTTGCTCCAGTTGCTGGGCCAGGGTCTGTAGGCGCTGCTGCTGCTCCACCTGTTGGGCGCGGCAGCGGTCGCGTTCGCCGCTGGCCTGGGCCTGCTCGCTGGCCAGGGTGGTGAGCTGTTGCAGCTGCCCCTGCAAGGTGTGGAGCTGCTGGGCCAGGGGTTCACGGCGGCTGCGCTCCAGGGCCGCTTTGGCCTCGGCCTGCTCAAGGGCCCGCTGGCCCTGGGCCGCCTGCTGCTGATGGGTCTCCAGCGCCGGGCGATCCACCGTGTCGATGCTCTGCAGCCGGTTGTCGATGCGCTGCAGCTCCTCCAGGGCGGCCTCGAGCTGCTCGAGTCGGGTGCGGGCCTGCTCCACCGCGGCATGGGCCTGCTCCAACTCCTGGCGCGCATGGGCCAGGGGCGAGCCGGCCCTCACCTTGCCCGTGGCGGTGAACAGTTGCTCCCATTCCCCCTGGAGCAGGGCTTCCACCCGCCGATCCAGTGGTGATTCCAGGGCGGCGCTGCTGCCCCGCTGCTGCAGTTGGTGCACCAGCCGGTCCAGGTCGTAGCTGGCGCCCTTGCCCTCCAGCGGATTGCCCCCCGCTTCCCCCTGGCGCACCCACAGATGGGCCCAGCGCTGCGGCAACTGGCTGATCTGGCGGCCCTCTACGGCCCCCTCCACCCCCAGCAGCCGGGCCAGCTGGTCTTCGGCGGCGCCGCCGCTGAGGTTGGTGCCGGCCCCATCGCTGAGCTGCACCGTGCCGCTCGAGCCGGAAAAGCGCTTGCGCAGCAGCCACTGGCGTCCGGCCGCCTCAAAGCCGATCTCCACCTCGGGCTGGCCGCCGGCCCGCGAGCGCAGCTCGTCGACTCCCTTACCCGTGGCGCTGGCCTTGAGGAACAGGCCCTTGTGCAGCGCCTCAACCAGGGTGCTTTTACCGGTTTCGTTGGCACCGCCCAGCAGGGTGAGCCGCGGATGGAAGGTCACCGCCAGCTCGCGGTGCAGGCGTACGTGGCGCAGCTGGGCATGGAGCAGGCGCATGGCGGTTGGTGGTTCCCCCTCAGCCCTCGGCTTGCAACACGGCCCGATGCAGCTCGGCCAGGGCCCGCTCCAGCGGTTCCTGGCCATGGCCTTTGGCCCCCTGCAGCTCGACCTGCAGCGCAGCAGCCACCTGGCTGATCAGGGGATCGCCCGGCCGACTGGTGAGCGCTTCGAGCTCCCCTGCGCCGGGGGCTTCGCCGCAGTGGCCGCGGCGCTTGAGCCGCAGCAACTGGGCCTCCAGCCGCTCCAGCAGGGCGTTGTAGCGGTGATGGGCCTCCAGCGAGAGGCTGCCCCCTTGCTCCAGCAGCACCAGATCGCTGCCCACCCGATCTCCAAGCAGGGCCTCCAAATCCTGTTCGAGGCGCTCCAGATCCGCGTCGCCGTGGAGTTGGGCCTGCACCGGATGCCAGCCGAGTACACCGGTGGGCAGGGTTTTCACCTGGGGCAGCCGGCCCCGCTGCAGGGTCACCTGCAGCACCATGCCCGAGCGGTAGTCGCTGTGGCGGGGGAAACGGTCGGGTTCGGGGGTGCCGGCGTACCAGGCCTTGGGGCCCACCTGCTTGAGCCCGTGCCAGTCGCCTAAGGCCACGTAATCCACCTGCTCCAGCCAGCGGGAATCGAGCCGCAACAGGTTGTTGGCGTTGGGTGGGTTTTCGTCGTCGCTGTCGTTGCTCGGTTGGCCGGCCTGATCGGTAGCCCCGAAGCCCTGGATCGAGCCGTGGGCCAGCACCAGCCGCGGTTGATCTGCCGGCAGCCCATCCCAGTCGAGCTGGTTCAGCCAGCTGCAGGGATCGGCGCTGTCGCTGCGGCGCAGCAGCGGGCAGGGCAGCACCACCAGCTCCTCAAGCTCCAGGGGCTGGCGTTCCAGCAACACCTGCAGGTTGGGGGCGCGGCGCTGGCGTTCGGCTTGAAAGAAGGCGTCATGCCACACGCTGCCGGCACCGCCATGGTCGTGGTTGCCCGGGATCACCAGCACCGGGCAGCCGATCGCACCGAGGGCCGCGCACACCGCGCTCACATCGCTGGCGGCGGGGGTGGGCGCATCGAAAAGGTCGCCCGCTACCACCAGCGCCGCCGCTCCAGTGGTTTTGCAATGCGCACCGATCCGTGCGATCGCGTCGATGCGGGCCTGGCGCAGGCGGGCGCGCTTGTCGGCGTCGGCCACCCGCCCATAGGGCTTGCCGATCTGCCAGTCGGCGCTGTGGATCACAACCGGAGCGCCCAGAACCACAGCCCGCGTGCGGCCCCTGTTTAGCGTCTGCTCTAGCCGCCCGCTTCTCCATGCTGCGCCGCCTGCTTTCGCTGCTGCTCTGCCTGGCTGCGGCCCTGGTGGTGCTGTGGCCCCAGCCGGCCTGGGCTGCCGATGGCGCCCAGCTGTTTGAGAACCACTGCGTGGGCTGCCACATCAACGGCGGCAACATCATTCGTCGCGGCAAAACCCTCAAGCTCGCCGCCCTGCAGCGCAACGGCATCGACGGCCCCGAAGACATCGCCGCCATCGCTGCCGGCGGCATCGGCCAAATGAGCGGCTACGCCGAAGCCCTTGGTGAGGGCGGCCCTGCGGCTGTGGGGCTGTGGGTCTGGCAGCAGGCCGAGGCGGGTTGGCCGAAGGGTTGAGGGGTTCCGGAGCTGGCCCTCAGAACG
>CAIOXF010000233.1 GCA_903862155.1 uncultured cyanobacterium
CGATGGTCATCGGTTAGGCCGTGGTGGCGGGTTGGCGGTTCTGATCCAGCCAGCTCTGGAAGGCTTCCGGCTCGTGCACCACTACGCTGGAGCGCATGCCGCCGTGATACGGCCCGCACAGCTCGGCACAGATGATCGGGTAGGTGCCGGCTCTGGTAGGGGTGAAGCTCAGCAGGGTGGGCTGGCCAGGAATCACGTCTTGCTTGAGGCGGAACTGGGGCACCCAAAAGGCGTGGATCACGTCGCGGGCTTCCATGCGCAGTTCCACGGGCTGGCCCATCGGCACGTGGAGCTCGCCGCTGGTGATGTCGCCGTCGGGGTAGTGAAAGATGAAGGCGAACTGCATCGCCGTCACGTCCACCGGGATGGCGGGGGAGGCGCCCGGGCTGTCGCTCACCGGCGCAATGCCGCCCCAGTAGCGCTGGTCCGCAGGGGTGTGGTCCATGCCCACCATGGCGCTGTGGTCGTGCATGGGGGTCATGCCTCCCATGCGTTCGTAGATGTCGTAGCTGTAGATGCCGATGAACAGCACCACCACCGCAGGGATGGCGGTCCATACGATTTCAAGTGGCAGATTGCCCTCGATCGCCAGGCCATCACCGCTGTCGGCCGCCGTTCTGCGAAAACGCACCAGGCTGTAGATCAACAGAATGGCGATCCCGAGGAACAGCATCGTGCCAATGCTGAACAAAACCTTAAAAAGGTCGTCGTAAACGGGCGCGTTGCTGCTGGCGTCTTCGGGCAGCAGATTCACGTTGTAGCCCACCCAGATCCCTGTTGCCATCAGGGCTGTGCTGGCCAGGGCCAGAGTGAGGGCGCGGCGAGCTTTCACAGATGTTTCCCACCTTCTGTGCAGCATATGGAGGCTGGCCAGGGGCGTTGGTTGCAATCCCGTGATGTGTGGGAATGGCGATCCTTGCCCCTGGGAAATCTGGCTAACTTGCCCTCACTTCGAGCTGAGGGTGCAGATGGCGGTCAGCCCCTCCGTTATTGATCAGCTCCCTGACGATGCAATGGCGACCCGCACGTCGTCGTTCGTGGCCCCGACGTCAACCATTGCTGACGCCGTGCTGGTGCGACGGCTTTCGCTGCTGCTCTCCCACCTGGTGGTGGCCCTGGTGGCCCTGGTGGCCATCGGCGGTGCCACCCGGGTAATGGAGGCGGGCCTGGCCTGCCCCGACTGGCCCCTTTGCTACGGGGTGCTGCTACCGGGCCGCGAGATGAATCTCCAGGTGTTCCTGGAGTGGTTTCACCGCCTCGATGCCTTTGTGGTGGGGGTGGCCCTACTGGTGCTGGCCGGTGTGGCTGTGTGGAAACGCTCGGTGCTGCCCGTCTGGTTCAGCCTTGCCGCCGTGGCGGCCCTGCTGTTGGTGGCGGGCCAGGGGGCTCTCGGCGCCCTCACCGTGACCCAACTCTTGGCGGCCCCCATGGTGACCGCCCACCTGGGGACGGCCCTGCTGCTGGTGGCTCTGCTCAGTGCGGCGCAGCAGGGGCTTCAGCCCGCGCCTGTCGCCGCCGGCCCGCTCCCGATCTGGTGGCGCGGCCTGGCCGTGGTGGCCCTTGTGGTGGCGTTTGGTCAGTGCCTGTTGGGTGGCGCCATGGCCAGCCAATGGGCTGCCGATCGCTGCCTGGCGGCCGGTGAGGGATGCCGCTGGCTGGCCCTGCACCGCGGTTTCGCCACCCCTGCAGCCCTTGTGGTGGCTGCTGCTGCCCTGGGCTCATTCCTTGTGCCGCGCGGGCATCACCTGGTGCGGGGCTTCGGGCTGAGTGCCCTGCTTCTGGTGGCTTGTCAGATCGTGCTGGGGGTGGCCACCTTGCGCCTCCAGCTCCAGGTTCCCCTCGTGACTGTGGGGCACCAGATCGTGGCCGCCCTCTTGGTGGCGGTGCTCGCCGCCGCCGCCGCCGTTTCAGAGAGCGGTGTTGCAGACAGTTGTTCTCCGCAGGAGGTGGCCCATGGTTAGCGCCGTTTCCGCTGGCACCTCCCCGGCGGCCACGCCAGTGGCCAGCGCCGTGCCCCGCTCGGTGAAGTTGCCGGCCTGGCTGGAGGTGGCCAAGCCCCGCCTGATTCCCCTGTTGCTTGCCACCACCCTGGGCGGCATGGCAGTGAGTGGCGACTGGCCCGTGCCTGGCTCCACCATCGCCTGCACCCTGCTTGGAGGGGCCCTGGCCTCGGCTGCGGCCGGGGTGCTCAATTGCCTGTGGGAGCAGGAACTCGACGGCCGCATGGTGCGCACCAGCCGCCGCGCCCTGCCTTCCGGACGTCTGGCCGAGCGCCAGGCCTTCGCCCTGGCCATCGCCCTCACCGCTGCCTCCGTGATCCTTCTGCTGGTGGGGGTGAATGCCCTGGCGGCCAGCCTGTCGCTGTTGGGGTTGTGCAGCTACGTGCTGCTCTACACGGCCCTGCTCAAGCCCCGCACCACCCAAAACATCGTGATCGGGGGTGTGGCGGGTGCCATCCCGCCCCTGGTGGGTGTGGCCGCGGCCAGTGGTCAGCTGGGTTGGGGCGCCTGGTGGCTGTTCAGCCTGGTGATGCTCTGGACCCCGGCCCACTTCTGGGCCCTGGCCCTGCTGCTGCGTGACGACTACCGCAGCGTGGGCATCCCGATGCTGCCGGTGGTGAAGGGGCCGGTGGTGACCGCTCGCGCGATCCAGCACTACGGCTGGGCCACGGCGTTGTTGAGCCTGGCTGGTGCCCTTGCCTTGCCGGTGGGCGGCCTGCTCTACGGGTTGCTGGTACTGCCGTTCAACGCCCGCCTGCTGCAGCTCTGCGGCCGGCTGCGCCGCGAGCCCGACAACCTCCAGCCCGCCCGCTCCCTGTTTCGTTGGTCAATTCTCTATTTGTTTGGGCTGTGCGGCTTGCTGCTGATGGCCCGTCTGCCGGCGGCGGCGTTGCTCCAGGGCCAGGTGCTGGCGCTGCTGTGGGGCGGGTCTCTTTAGATTCGGGCCCTCAGCACAGAGCCACGGGAGCGAGCGGCGGGTGATCGAACTCCAGCACCTGAGCAAGCGCTACGGCGGCCGCAAGGGCCAGGCCGTTCAGGCCCTCAACGATCTTTCGCTGTCGGTCCAGGCCGGCTGCCTTTACGGGCTGCTGGGCCCGAATGGCGCTGGCAAAACCACCACCCTGCGCATCCTCTGCACCCTGCTTGCCCCCGATGCCGGTTCGGTGCGGGTGGGTGGCGTGGATGCCCTGGCCGATCCCCGCGCCGTGCGCCGGTTGTTGGGGTTCGTGGCCCAGGAGGTGGCGATCGACAAAATCCTCACCGGCCGCGAGCTGCTGCGGCTGCAGGCGGCGCTTTATCACCTGCCAGCCGCTGAGCGCGACCAGCGCATCGATGAGCTGGTGGAGCTGCTGGGCATGGGTGCATGGATCGATCGTCGCTGCGGCAGTTATTCCGGTGGCATGCGCCGCCGCCTGGATCTGGCGGCCGGCTTGTTGCATCGCCCGCGGGTGCTGGTGCTGGATGAGCCCACGGTGGGCCTGGATATCGAGAGCCGCGCTGCCATCTGGGGTGTGCTGCGCCAACTGCGCGACAGCGGCACCACCGTGCTGTTGAGCAGCCACTACCTCGAGGAGGTGGATGCCCTGGCCGATCGGCTAGCCATCATCGAGGGCGGTACGGTGATTGCCGAAGGTGCCCCCAGGGAGCTCAAGGCCGCCCTGGGGGGCGATCGGGTGACCCTGCGGGTGCGGGAGTTCAGCGATGAGCCCGAGGCCCTGAAGGTGCAGCAGCTGCTGCAGGGCTGCGAGGGCGTGCGCCAGGTGGTGGTGAACCGGGCCCAGGGCTACTCCTTGAATCTGGTGGTGGAGCACGACGGCGTGATTGAGCAGCTGCGCCGCCAGCTGGCCGAGGCCCAGTTGCCCGTCTTCGCCCTGGCCCAAAGCCGGCCCAGCCTCGATGACGTGTATCTCCAGGCCACGGGCCGCACCCTGATGGATGCGGAGTTGGCGGTGGCCGGTAGCCGCGATGCCAAGGCCGAGCGCAAGCAGCAGATGCGCTGAGTTGTCCCTCCCCAAGCCCCCTGAAGGTTGGGGGGTCTCTTCCCGTCCAGCAGTTTTTCTCGCCGCTCCGGCCCCATGACCAGCGCCACCCCTTCCCTGGCTCCTTCAACTGCCACCAACGAACCCTCCGCCCTGGCGGAAATCACCCAGGAAACCCTGGCCCTCACCGGCCGGCTGTTCGTGCAGCTCCAGCGCCGCCCTTCCACCCTGGTGGCCGGGGTGCTGCAGCCGCTGATCTGGCTGATCCTGTTCGGTGCCCTCTTCGCCAATGCCCCGGCAGGCCTGCTGCCGGGCGGGATGAGCTACGGCCGCTTTCTGGGGGCCGGGGTGATCGTGTTCACCGCCTTCAGCGCGGCCCTCAACGCCGGGCTGCCGGTGATGTTCGACCGGGAATTCGGCTTTCTCAACCGCCTGCTGGTGGCGCCGTTGCGCTCGCGCAGCTCGATCGTGCTGGCCTCGGTGCTTTACATCACGGCCCTGAGCCTGGTGCAGAGCCTGGCGATCATGGCCACCGCTGCCGCCCTCGGCTACGGCTGGCCCGGTGCTGCCGGTCTGCTGCTGGTGCTGGTCACGCTGCTGCTGCTGGTGTTCGCCGTGACGGCCCTGAGCCTGGGCCTGGCCTTTGCCCTCCCCGGCCATATCGAACTGATCGCGGTGATCTTCGTGGCCAACCTGCCGCTGCTCTTTGCCAGCACCGCCCTGGCGCCGCTGAGTTTCATGCCCACCTGGTTGGGCTGGCTAGCGGCCCTGAATCCCCTTACCTTCGCGATTGAACCGATCCGTGCCGCCTACGCCGGCAGCGTCTCGCTGCAGGCCGTTGTGCTCGAGGCTCCCTACGGGCAGCTCACAGCCGGAGTGTGCCTGGCCATCCTGGCCGGGCTGGCGCTGGGTCTGTTCCTGCTGATCCGCCCCCTGCTGGATCGCAAGCTCTCCTGATCGCGAGCCCCTGTGTCACATCCGGTTCCCGCCTCCCAGCCCGATCTGAGCAGCCGCCTGCTGGCGGCCGTTGCCGAACGGGATCAACCCCTCGCCGCGCGCCTGGGCCAGCAGTGGGTGCATCGCCGGGGCCTCGATGCCCTGGATCGCTTTCTGCTCACCGTGCTGGCGCCGAGTCTGGGGCTCGAAGCCGCCCAATGGCTTCGGGCTCACCTGGGCCTGGTGGCTGCTGCTGCTCCAACCTCAGAGGAGATTCCACGCGCCGCTCTCGCCGCCTCGCTGGTGATCGAGGAGGTGCCGATCGATGCGCAGGAGCTGGCCGCGCTTGAAACCGAGCTGGCCGCTGCCCCCCACCTGGCCGAGCCGCACACCTGGGATGGGGAAGACCGGGCGCCGACCCAGCGCCCGGCCCTGTTCGGCCGGATGAAGACCCTGCTGCGCCAGTGTCTGGAAGACGCGATCGTCGGGATCGACGACCAGCAGCCTGCTCCGGTTCTCGAGCCAGAGCTCCAGCCGCAGCGGCCGCTTTCTCTGGTGCCGCCCCTGCAGGTGAGCTCGAGCCCAGCCCCGGCGCCGGCATCGCTGGCCTCGCTGCGCGCGTGGCTCCCAGATGCCGAGGAAAATGGGCGCGATTTGCCGCGCGCCTGCTGAAGCCCGTGCCCCTTGAACTGCCCAGCCCCTCCGGCCTGATCGTGTCGGTGCAGGCGCCGGAAGGCTCCCCCATGCGCGATCCGGAGGTGATTGCCGCCATGGCGGAAGCCTCCCTGCGCAATGGGGCCACCGGCGTGCGGCTGGAGAGCCCTGAGCACATCGGCGCGGTACGGCGCCGCTGCCCCGAGGCCCTGATCATTGGCCTGTGGAAGCGCACCTTCCCGGGCAGCTCCGTTTACATCACTCCTCGCTGGGAGGAGGTCCGGGCCGTTTGGGGAGCCGGGGCTGATGTGGTGGCCATCGATGCCACCGAGCGTGCGCGACCTGGCAACGAGGAGTTGGCGAGCCTGGTGCGCCGCGTCCGCGAGGAACTGGGCGCCCCCCTGATGGCCGATGTGGACTCCCTCGCCAACGGCCTGCGGGCCGCAGAGCTGGGCTGCGCCTGGGTGGGCACCACCCTGTATGGCTATACCGAAGCCACCGCCGGCCAGAAGCCCCCGGCCTGGGACGTGCTCGGCCCCCTGCGGGAGCAGCTGCCGGCGGCCACGGCCCTGATCTGCGAAGGCGGCATCGCCAGCGCTGAGCAGGCCCGCCGCGCCCTCGATCTGGGGGCTGACGCGGCCGTGGTGGGCACCGCCATCACCGGCGTGGATCTGCAGGTGGCCGCCTATGTGAAAGCCCTCGGCTGAGGGCCGAGGGCTTCAGAGGGCTGGAGTGCCGGGGGGGCCAGGGCCCCACCAGCAGAGGATCACATCATCCCGGGCATGCCCATGCCGCCCATGCCGCCCATGCCACCCATGTCGCCGCCACCGGCGGGAGCGGGGGGCTCGGGCTTGTCGGCGATCACGGCTTCAGTGGTGAGCAGCAACGAGGCGATCGACACCGCATCCTGCAGGCCCAGGCGGGTCACCTTGGCGGCATCCACGATGCCGGCGGCCAGCAGGTCTTCGTAGGTGCCGGTGGCGGCGTTGTAGCCGAGGCCGCGGCGCAGGATTTCGGAGGCCACCACGGCGCCGTCGGCGCCGGCATTGATTGCGATCTGGCGTACGGGCTCGGCCAGGGCGCGCTGCACGATTTCCACACCGGTGCGCTCATCCCCCTGGAGGCCAGCAGCCAGGCCATCGAGGCCAGCAGCCAGCTGCAGAAGCGTGGTGCCACCGCCGGCCACGATGCCTTCTTCCACGGCGGCGCGGGTGGCGTTGAGGGCGTCTTCGATGCGCAGCTTGCGGTTCTTGAGTTCGGTTTCGGTGGGGGCGCCCACCTTGATCACGGCCACGCCGCCGGCCAGCTTGGCGATGCGCTCCTGCAGCTTCTCGCGGTCGTAGTCGGAGTCGGTGTTCTCCAGCTCGCGCTTGATCGCAGCCACCCGGTTGTTCACGGCCTGCTGGTGCTCGCCGCTGGCCACGATTGTGGTGTTGTCCTTGGTGATGGTGATCCGGCGGGCCTGGCCCAGGTCGTCCAGGCTCACCTTGTCGAGGGTCATCGCCTGGTCTTCGCTCACCACGGTGGCGCCGGTGAGGGTGGCGATATCGGCGAGCATGGCCTTGCGGCGGTCGCCGAAGCCGGGGGCGCGCACGGCGGCCACCTGCAGCACGCCGCGGTTCTTGTTCACCACCAGGGTGGCGAGGGCCTCACCTTCCACCTCCTCAGCAATGATCAGCAGCGGCCGGCCACCGCGCGATACGGCCTC
>CAIOXF010000234.1 GCA_903862155.1 uncultured cyanobacterium
AACAGATCAAACACCACGATGGGGATGGCGTTGTCCTTGCACAGGGCGATGGCGGCGCCGTCCATCACCTCGAGCTCGCTGCTGAGCACCTCCAGGAAGGACAGGCTCTCGTAGCGGCGAGCATCGCTGTGCTTGTTGGGGTCCTTGTCGTAAACCCCGTCCACCTTGGTGGCCTTGAACACCACATCGGCCCCGATCTCGGCGGCCCGCAGCGCAGCGGTGGTGTCGGTGGTGAAGAAGGGGTTACCGGTGCCGGCGGCAAAAATCACCACCCGGCCCTTCTCCATGTGGCGGATCGCCTTGCGCCGGATGTAGGGCTCGGCCACCTCCTGCATCGAGATAGCGCTCTGCACCCGGGTGGGCACCCCGGCCCGTTCCAGGCCGTCCTGCAGGGTGATCGCATTCATCACCGTGGCGAGCATGCCCACGTAGTCGGCGGTGGCCCGATCCATGCCGGCGGCGCTGCCCTTGAGGCCGCGGAAGATGTTGCCGCCGCCCACCACGATGGCCAGCTCGGTGCCATCAGCCACGCAGGCCGCCACATCGCTGGCGATAGACGTGACGATCGCCGGGTCGATGCCGTAGCCCTGCTCACCCATCAGCGCCTCACCGCTGAGTTTGAGGAGCACGCGCTTGTAAGCCATCCATAGCCCTGATTTGCCGCACCGTAGCAACGGCAGTTGCGCTCAGAATTCGATGCCGGCCTGGGCTTTCACCCCCTGCTCACGGAAGGGGTGGCGCAGCAACTTCATCTCGGTGACGAGATCGGCGCGCTCCAGCAAAGCCGGGGGTGCGCCGCGCCCGGTGAGGGCCACGTGGGTGAGTTCGGGCCGCAGGGCCAAACCCTCCAGCACCTGCTCCACCGCCAGATAGCCCAGCTTGAGGGCCACGTTCACCTCATCGAGCACCACCAACTTGCGGGAGGCATCGGCCAGATAGCTGCAGGAGCGCTCCCAGGCGGCCTGTACCAACGCACGATCCCGCTCGCGGTCTTGGGTTTCCCAGGTGAAGCCCTCCCCCAGGGCATGCCAGTGCAGGGCATCGCCGAACAGCTCCAGGGCCTTGGCCTCGCCGGGCTGCCAGCCCCCCTTGATGAACTGCACCACCGCCACCTGCTCGCCGTGGCCAAGGGTGCGCAGCACCAGCCCCAGGGCAGCGGTGGTTTTGCCCTTGCCATCGCCGGTGAACACCAGCACCAGGCCCTTCTCGAGGTTGCGCTCGCCCACCCGCTGGCGCTGCACCTCCTGGCGGCGGGCCATGCGCTTGCGATAGGCCTCCTGGTCGCGCTCGGGGGCCAGCTCACCGCCAGGGCCCAGTGCGGCGGCGATCTGATCGAGGGCGGAGTCGGTCACAGGGGCAGGCGGAGTTGGCGCCACTCTGACGGGCTCAGGCCGCTTCCTGGCGACCCACCCGCTGGCGATCCTCCCGGTGACGCGAGAGGGCCGCATCCACCGCCTGCTGCTGGTCGCGGCGGGTGATCCAGTGGTGATACGTGCGGGTATGAATCGCCACCGAGTGCCCCATCATCCGGGCCGCCACCGTGTCGGGCAGGCCGATGTGGATCGTGCGCACGGCCCAGGCGTGGCGCAGGTCGTAGGGGGTGAGCGGCAGGTCGTAGCGGCGGAACTGCTCGGCCACCCGCCGGCCCACCTGCTGCAGCGTGGTGCGGCGCAGATCGGTGCACACCGGCGGCAGCAGATCGGGCTGCTCCCCCAGACACTCCAGGCCGAAGTGCTCCACCCATTCCGGCTGGAACGGCCACACCTGGTGTTCGCCTGTTTTAGAGGTGGGCAGCACCCGGATCACCCGATCCCCGCCGGGGGCCAGGGCAGAGAGATCGGTGAAGAACACCTCGTGGTTGCGCAGGCCATAGGTGGCCATCAGCCCGAAGGCCAGGCGCCAGCCGGGGTTGGGGATGCGCTCCAGCG
>CAIOXF010000235.1 GCA_903862155.1 uncultured cyanobacterium
GCATCAACGGCAGCGGCAAGCACGTGAACTGGTCGATCGGGAACAGCACCCAGGGCAACTTGCTCGATCCCGGCAAAACGCCCCACGCCAACCTGCAGTTCCTGCTGTTCTGCGGCGCCGTGATCCGCGGCGTGCACAAGTGCGGCCCGCTGCTGCGCTCGGTGGTGGCCACCGCCGGCAACGATCACCGCCTCGGGGCCAACGAAGCACCACCGGCGATCATCTCGGTGTACCTCGGCAGCCAGCTCGAGGACGTGTTCAATCAGATCCGCGAAGGCCAGCTCACCGGCTCGGCCAAGGGCGGCACCATGACCCTCGGGGTCGACACCCTGCCGGAGTTCACCAAGGATCCAGGCGACCGCAACCGCACCTCCCCCTTCGCCTTCACCGGCAACCGCTTTGAGTTCCGCGCCGTGGGCTCGGGTCAGTCGGTGGCCGGCCCGCTGGTGGCGATGAACACGGTGCTGGCCGATTCGATCGGCTGGATCGCCGACCAGCTCGATGCCCGCCTGCAGAGCGGTGAGGATCTCAATGCCGCCGCATCGGCGGTGCTGCAACAGGTGATGCGCGAGCACGGTGCCGTGGTGTTCGGCGGCGACGGCTATTCCTCCGAATGGCACCAGAAGGCAGTGGCCGAGCGGGGCCTGGAAAACCTGCCCACCTGCGCCGATGCCCTGCCGGTGCTGCGCCGCCCCGAGGTGCGCGACCTATTCGAGCGCCAGGGGGTGCTCAGCCCGGTGGAGCTGGAGAGCCGCTTCTCGGTGTATGCCGAGCAGTACGCCCTGGCGATCGAGGTGGAGTGCAAGCTGGCGCTGCAGATGGCCCGCACCCAGGTGTATCCGGCGGCCGTTCGCTATCTGAGTGAGCTGGCCTCCGCCCTGCAGGAGCAGCAGGCGATGGGCCTGCAGCCGAGCCTGGCGGTGCGCAACACGATCGGCGAGCTGCTGCACCAGCTCAACAACGGCTGCGATGCCCTGGAGCAGGCCCTGGCCGCCACACCCCACGACACCGAGAGCCACATCCGTCACTGCGCCAACCAGCTCATGCCCCTGCTGGGGCAGCTGCGCAGGGCCGTGGATGGACTGGAGGCCGTGGTGGACGACAGCCTCTGGCCCCTGCCCAGCTACCAGGAGATGCTGTTCATCCGCTGATTCGTTACCTCAGCAGCAGCGCAGCCGCCGGCTGGAGCACCAGGGGCTGTCAGATATCCGCAGCCCCCTGGTGCCGAACAAGACCGGAAGATGTTGTGAAGGTGACAGTTCTTCTCTGTCACAGCGACCAGGATGGCCCCACGGCCGGTTGCCGTTCCTGATCGCCATATCCTCCGATGTCCCAACTGCGTCAATACCGCCTGGTGGATCGCGAAGGCGCTCCCCACCCCGTACTCGACGACCTCTACGAGTCGCTCGATGCCGCCTGGAGCGAAGCTATGGCGTGGTGGCACCAGCAGTTCGGCACCACCACCGGCCCGATGGAGATCGGCGTTGAAGTAAGCACCCAGAGCGGCGACTGGCGCACACTCCGCTACCCCGGCAGCTAGGCCACCTTCACGCCCTTCCAGAACGCCACCCGGCCCTTGATCTGGGCAGCGGCCTCCTTGGGCTCGGGGTAGTACCAGCAGGCGTTGACATTCACCTGGCCGTCCACCACCACGTCGTAGTAGTGGGCCGTGCCCTTCCAGCCGCACACGGTGGTGTGGCTCGATTCACGCACCAGATCCCGATCGAGCGCATCAGCCGGGAAATAGGCGTTGCCCTCCACGGTCACGATGTCGTCGCTGGCGGCGATCACGCGGCCGTTCCATCGGGCTTCCATGCAGGTTCTCGGAGAGATCAGGGGTTGATTGTGGCGACTGCGGCCGGCGCCGGTGGGGGCGGCATCAACGGCGGCAGGTGGGGCGTTGGATCCAGGGCCTTGAGCGGCGCCTCCGCGGAACCGCCGCGTTGACGCAGCTCGAAGTGCAGATGGGGCCCGGTGGCGGAGCCGCTCATCCCCAGCCGGCCGATCACGCTGCCGGCATCCACAAGCTGGCCGGGGCTCGCCGCCGCATCGAGCAAGTGGGCGTAGAGGGTTTCGAGGCCCTGGCCGTGGTCGATCAGCACGCTCAGGCCATAGGCGCCCACGGTCTCCACCAGCACCACCCGGCCGGAGCGGGCGGCCAGCACCGGCGTGCCTTCGGCGGCGGCCAGGTCCACACCGGTGTGCATGCGCCAGGCGCCACGCCGCTCGCTCCAGCGCCAACCCCAGGGATCGATCTGCTCGGCGGGGGAGGCGAGCGGATACACCAACCGCAGGTCACGCAGCTCGGTTGGCGTTGGTGCCGCCATGGCAATGGCGGGGGAGGTGGCGGCGTTCGGCACACCAGGAGGCAGCACGTCGGCCACGGCCACCTGGGCCGGCACCAGCTCAGGCCGGGGCAGGCTCTCAGCAGCCAACAACCGCGCAGGGAGCGGCGCGAGCAACAGGGGCTGGAGCCCCAGTGCGCCAATCACCCGGCCGATGCGCCAGCTCACCACCAGTCGTTCAAGCCGTAGATGCGCAGGGTGCCGAATCCAAGCGGCGTTGGCGAGGGGTTGGGGCCAGCGGGGAAGGCCGTCACCTGGAACATGTAGGTGTCGGCCTGCGACGGGTTGTACCAGGGCTTGATCGCCACCGTCACGGTGCTGCCCGGCGGCACCGGCTCCGGGAAGGTAATCGTGAAGCGTCGGATCTTCTGATCAAAGGTGGCGGTGACGGGCACCTTGGCGCCGCGGGCCCGGGGCCGCCCCAGGAAGGCGTGGGTGCGCTCCACAGCGAAGGGGAACTGCCAGTCGGCACCGCGGGTCTGCTGAATTTGCAAGCCACCCAGCGACGCACCCGCCTCCGGATTCAGTTCCACCGTGAAGTAGTACTCCGAGTGGGCATCCCACACGTTCGTGTAGTAGCTGATCAGGTCCACCTTCCAGGGCGGCTTGCGGAAGTAGGTGGAGTCGTTGAGCTCCAGCGCCTGGGCCGGAGCCTGGGCCAGCGGCGCCAGCACAGGAATGCCGGCCCCCAGCAGGGCCAGCCCCGCCAGCGGAGCCCAGAGCAGGCGTTTCACCATCGCGCGCGGCAGCAGCTCGGCCAAACGCTACGGAGATTCGCGGATCAGGCCACCCCAGCAGCAGCAACCTGCAGGAAAGGGCGCGGATCCTGATCACGGCGGTGGTGCGCGGGGATTGGCTCGCCTTGGGCCTGCGGCGTGGCGGGATCCAGCAGGGCGGTGGCCTCCAGGGCCTGGCGGAGGTGCCGGGCCGCATGCAACGGCATGTCGCGGGGCACGCTGATGCGATCGCGCAGGTAGCGCAGCCCGGCGGCGCCGCCGGCAGGTGGTGGCACGGCTTCTCCCGTAGCCAGACAGGTGAGCGCACTGCGCAGGGCCGGATCGAACAGCTCGGCGTCCAGGGGATTGCGGGCCGTGATCGCCTGGCGGTGCTTCAGCACCCGAGCGATCGCCACCGCCGCCGCATCAGCGGGCTCGAACTGGGAGGTTTCCGGGTCGGGCGCGGCAATGGGCCAGGGCCCCTGGTCGATGCGGGCTGCCAGTTCGCGTTGGGCCTGTTCGCCGTTGGCGTGGCAGCCGCCCATCTGGGGCGGGAGATCGTGGGCGTGGGTGTGGAAGTCGCTCTGGGTGCCCAGGTAGGTGGGGCGCTGCTCCAGGGCCCGGAACCAGCGATCGATCGCCGGATGCTCCTGGCGCAACAGATAGCACTTGTAGTAAGCCAGCGAGGCGTTCATGCGCTCCACGTAGGGCACGAACACCGCATCGGCCGTGCCGAATTCGGTGCCCAGCAGGAACGGACCACCCTGAGCCTCCAGGGCCCGCTCCATCGCCTGGGCCACCTGCCGGAACTGTCCGCGGGCCTCGGCATCGGAGCGGGGGCTGTGGGC
>CAIOXF010000236.1 GCA_903862155.1 uncultured cyanobacterium
CGCGATCTGGTCGTAGATCTCGTCCTGGGTCATCGGCGGGAGGAAGCCGAAGGTCTCCAGGGTGGCGACTGTTTGGTAGTCACCCACGGTGCTCTTGAAGGGCATGGGGATCCTGTGATGGATGGAATGGATAGACGTGATGACAGATCACAGGATGGATGGAGGCACAGGCTGAGCTATGCCTCCAGTTCCATCTCAGTGAACGATCACTGAACGTCGAGCTTGTCGACGGTGTCGAACTCGAACTTGATTTCCTTCCAGGTTTCGAGAGCGATGGCCAGCTCGGGGCTGTGCTTCGCGGCTTCCATGAGGATGTCGCGGCCTTCGCGCTCGATTTCGCGACCGGCATTGCGTGCCTTGACGCAGGCTTCGAGAGCCACGCGGTTGGCAGCAGCACCAGCGGCGGAACCCCAGGGGTGACCGTGGGTACCACCACCGAACTGCAGCACGGAATCGTCGCCGAAGATGCTCACCAGCGCGGGCATGTGCCACACGTGGATACCGCCGGAGGCCACGGCGAACACGCCGCCCATGGAACCCCAATCCTGGTCGAAGAAGTTACCGCGGCTGCGATCTTCGGGGACGAAGGATTCACGCAGCTGGTCGATGTAGCCCAGGGTGGACTGACGGTCACCCTCGAGCTTGCCCACCACGGTGCCGGTGTGCAGCTGGTCACCACCGGAGAGGCGGAGGCACTTCGCCAGCACACGGAAGTGGATGCCGTGCTTGGGATGGCGGTCGATCACCGCGTGCATGGCGCGGTGGATGTGGAGCAGCATGCCGTTCTTGCGGCACCACTTCGCCAGACCGGTGTTGGCTGTGAAGCCACCGGTGATGTAGTCGTGCATGATGATCGGCTGACCGAGTTCTTTGGCGAACTCAGCGCGTTCATACATGTCTTCGGGAGTTGCAGCGGTCACGTTGAGGTAGTGACCCTTCTTCTCACCGGTTTCGGCTTCAGCCGACTTCACAGCTTCGGCAACGAACTCGAAACGGTTCTGCCAGCGCTGGAAGGGCTGCGAGTTGATGTTCTCGTCGTCCTTGGTGAAGTCGAGACCGCCGCGGAGACATTCGTACACCACACGGCCGTAGTTCTTACCGCTCAGGCCGAGCTTCGGCTTGATGGTGCAACCCAGCAGGGGACGGCCGTACTTGTTCATCCGGTCGCGCTCAACCACGATGCCGTTCGGGGGACCCATGCAGGTCTTGATGAACGCCATCGGGAAGCGGATGTCTTCCAGACGCAGGTGGCGCAGAGCCTTGAAACCGAACACGTTGCCGACCAGGGAGGTCAGCACGTTGGTGACGGAACCCTCTTCGAACAGGTCGAGGGGGTAGGCGATGAACGCATAGAAGGATTCCTTGTCGCCAGGAACGTCTTCGATGCGGTAGCAGCGGCCCTTGTAGAAGTCGAGGTCGGTGAGGAGCTCGGACCACACGGTGGACCAGGTGCCGGTGGAGGATTCAGCGGCCACAGCGGCTGCCACTTCTTCCTTGGGCACACCTTCCTGGCCGGTGCACTTGAAGCAGGCCAGCAGGTCGGTGTCGAGGGGGACGTAATCAGGAGTCCAATACGTGTCGCGGTACTCCTTGACCCCAGCGTCGTACTTCTTGCTCATGGAGATTCTCCGGATGGGTCGGTAAGGGGATCAGACGGGATCACGCCAGCGGCGTGGTCGTCGATCAGTCCTTTTGCCCGGCGTAGTTGCCGTTACCCAGAGCAGGCTCAACTTCGCGGTGGGGGCGGGCAATGATGTGGGCAGCCACCAGGCCATCGCCCACGCGCTCACAGGCATCAGCGCCAGCGCGAACAGCGGCGTTCACAGCGCCGGTTTCACCGCGCACCATCACGGTGACGTAACCGCCGCCGACGAATTCGCGGGCGATCAGGCGCACTTCGGCAGCCTTGGTCATCGCGTCTGCGGCTTCGATCGCGGGAACCAGGCCCCGGGTCTCGATCATGCCGAGGGCGATGCCCATGGTTTCGTTAGCCATTACCTGCTCCTGGTGGAGGGGGTGGAATGTTCGCCAGCAACAGTGCTCCCCCGCTAAACCCCCCGTCAACCCGTTTTTGAGCCAGTTGCCATCACCGTTTTCGCCGCCTCGGATAAGTGGCGCTCATCAGTGCAACACAAATCGTTAGGCCATGCTTGGTGTCCCTGTTGCTGCAAGGGATCTCAGTGATAGTCGTCGCCACCGTTGCCCCCCTGGTGGCTTCAAAAAAATCTCCTTAGCCTTGTGCTGGAGCCGGAGCCCCAGGCCTGAGCCAGGGGGTGGAATGTTCAACCCGTGCCGGCTCCACCCTTTCTTGCACAATGGCCCCTCTTGGAGTGGTGGCGTGATGGTGTCGGTGCTGGTGATTGCCAGCGGCAACCCCCACAAGGTTGAAGAACTCCGCGCCATGCTCGAGCTGGTGGACCTGGAGGTGCGACAGCAACCCCAGGGACTGGAGATCGAAGAAACGGGCAGCACCTATCTCGAAAACGCCCGTCTCAAGGCCGAAACCGTGGCGTCACTCACCGGCCATTGGGCCCTTGCGGATGATTCGGGTATCGAGGTGGATGCCCTTAACGGCGCTCCGGGGGTGTTCTCAGCCCGCTATGCCCCCACCGATCACGAGCGCATTCACCGCCTGCTGCACGAGATGGGCGACACCCTCTATCGGGGTGCCAGCTTCCGCAGCGCCATGGTGCTTGCGAACCCCGCGGGTGAATCCGTGCTGGAGGCCGAGGGGGAATGCCGCGGGCGCATTCTGCGCGTGCCCGATGGCCATGGCCCTGGCTACGACAGCATCTTCCATGTGCGCGAAGCCGGCTGCAGCTATGCGCGCATGGGTGCGCACCTCAAGAGCAAGCTCGGCAGCCGCGGCAAGGCGGCTCGGGCGCTTGCGCCGGGGCTGAAGCAGCTCCTGGGATTGCGCTGACTGCTGGCCCTCTTGATGAGAGGCCCTAAACGTCAGGCGGCAGCGTTGGCGTTGATGTGATTAATGGCCCGCATCGCGGCGGCGGCGGCCTCCTCCACATCCCCTTCCCGGCCGGCCAGGGTGAGGCGCCCGAAGGCGCCCACGGCCTTCACATCCACCACGGTGATATTCGACGCCTTTTCCGCTTCGTTGGCGGCGATCAGCACGTAGCCGGCCGGCTCGGTTTCAAGGATGAACATGCTCATCCCCGCTTGGATCATCGAGCCGCGGCGGTTCTGGCGGTTGATCAACACCGCATGGTCGGGTGTGATCGCCCGGATGATCTCGGTCCAGCTCACTTCGCAGCGGCTGCGCTGCTCCACGCGGTTGCCGATGGCCTCCAGCACCACGTCTCCGGAATGGAGCACGCTGCTCTGGTCGCGGTGGTAGATCGCGAGCGAACCGAAGGCCCGCTCCACCACCATCTGGCCCAGGCGCACGGTGCTGGCCTTGAGCGCGATGTCGGTGACGCGGTGCACGGCCATGCCCGGCGACACCTCCAGCCAGAGGCAGGCATCCCCCGGGATCGGCAGGAAGCCCTGGCTCACCGTGCCCATGTAGGCCGCCAGCTGGGGCTGCAGCGAATCCAGGAACACGTAGGTGCGCAGCTCGATCGACTGCACATGGCTCGACTGGGTGGCCAGCCGCGAGCCTTCGCTGTCGGTGGTGATCACGCAACTGGCGCCGTCCCCATCGCCACCCACCAGGGTGCCGGTGATGGTGGGGCCACCGCTGCGCTCCGCTGAACCGAAACCGGTGCGGGTGGGCATGCGCCCCGCCGGCGAGCTCACCAGTGCATTGCGCCTCTGCCGGGATGCCCGTTCATCGGATGGCAGCGGGCGGGAGGGCATTCGGTGCGTTGTCTCTCCCGGTAAGCAGTGCCGGAATTTCGGCGACTTTACCGCCTGCTGTTGAGCACCCCTTGCACCCCTGTCTGAAGCCGGTACCTTCCGGCCAACGTTGATCGGGGACGTTCATGGCCGCCAAGCGCAGCAGCACCAAAAACGCCCAGCCTGCGGCTGCAGAGGTGGAAGCGGCCACCACCAAGCCCCTGCCGTCCGACTGGCCAACCTCTGACTGGATGGCCCAGGCGGTGGCCCAGGGGATCAAGCCCGAACAGGCCCTGGCCTGCATCGGCCTTGGATTGATGCAGAAGATGGCGGGCGGCGGCGATGCCCCCTGGGTGTGGAGTGAAGCTGAAGACGGCGGCATGGCCGACCTCGCCCAGCTGCGCCAGCGCCTGGAGCTGATCCAGCTCGCCCTCGACACCGGCGCTCCCCTGAGTACCGCCGAAGTGGCCCACCTGCTGGGCGCCCGGCCCGGGGCCGCCGAGGTGCAGCGCGGTGGCCTGCGCGCCCGGCGCCTTGGGCGCAACGTGTGGAAGCTGAGCCGCTCCAGCGGCGATGACGGCCGCGGAGATCAGCTCAGCTCCAATCCCTTCGCCCGTCGCTTCTAATTACGCCTCCAGCCCCACCAGCTTCATCGAGTAGTCCCACACCTTGGCGGCGGTACCGGGATTGCTCGCCTTGTCGGAGAGCTCCTGGCTGAACTGCTTGCCGCCCTTCTTCTGGCGGTTGCCCCAGCTCCAGTGCACGCCTGAGGTGGCGAACTCCGGATCGGCCACCACCTGGGCCACCCGCTCGCCGGCCAGGGCCTGGCTCACATACCCGCCGGTGATGTTCTTCTGGAACCAGGGGAAGATCGTTTGAAACGCCTTCGGGGTGTTGCGGAACAGCGGTGTGTCGGCCACGCAGCCGGGATAGAGCGAGCTGAAGGTGATGCCCGTGCTCGCGTGCAGGCGGCGGTGCAGCTCCTGCGTGGTGATCATGTTGCAGAGCTTGCTGTCCTTGTAGGCCTTGCCGGGCTTGAAGGGCTTGCTGTTGGCCATGGCGATCGGCGCCTTGAAGCCGGCGGCAAAGCCGGAGAGGTCGCCCAGGTCGGCCGGCGCAGGGATCGGAATCTTGCCGCCCAGTTCCTTGGAGTTGGCGGTCACGGTGCCCAGGATCACCACCCGCCGCGAGGCATGGGTGGAGCGCTGCAGATCGGGCAGCAGCAGCTGGATCAACAGGAAATGGCCCAGGTGGTTGGTGGCCATCGAGATCTCGTAGCCCTGGGGCGAGCGCTCGGGCTGCTTCAGCCGCGGTTTGTAGACGGCTGCATTGATCACCAGGGCATCGAGGGGCTCGCCGATCGAGCTCACCAGGGTTTCCACCCCGGCCCGCACACTCTCCAGATCGCCCAGATCCATGCGGATGTGGTGCAGCTGCTCGGAGGGGATGCCGAGGGAATCGGCGGCCGCACCGGCCTTCACGGGGTCGCGGTTGGCGGTCACCACGGTCCAGCCCCGCTCTGCCAGGGCCTTCACCGCATTGAGGCCCACCCCGGAGGTGGTGCCGGTGATCAGAACCGTGCCTGGAGTGCCGGAAGGGGCGGCGGCCATGGGGCTGGGCAGCAGGAGCGCCTCAACTTACGGAGGGCTGATCGTTCACGCGGCCGCTCAGGGTTGGGTGGCAACAGATGGAAACGGCTTCTCCCCATCGTTCTCCCACACCACCCGCAGCCGGTTGGGGGCGATCCACTGGTTCTGTTCGCGGATCAAACGCTGCTCGCCATCGGTTCCGAACAGGCGATCGAAACGCTCCCGGGCCCGGGCCAGCTTGGCCTGCTCCAGATCGAGCACGGCAGCCAGCTCGCCCTGCCGTTCCATGCGTTCCTGATAGGCGCCGGCCAGGCGCACCAGACTCACGCCGGCCAGCAGGGCCAGGCTGCATTTCACGGTGAGTCCGATCAGGCTGCAGAGCAGTTCGCGGCGCTCCTGGGACAGGCCAGCGGCGGCACCGAGGCTGCTGATCTCCGTAAGCGTCGGGCTGAGGGGCTCATTAAGGCTTGCCGCCGGAGTGGAGCGCCGGCGGCGGCTGCCAGCGGTGGGGATCCGGGTGGGCTGGTTTGCCTGGGGCCTGGAACTGGAGGGTGCTCCGCGCATCGGTGCTCGCGCTGGGCGCGGCGGACTCTGGCGCGGTTTTAGCGCCCTGGGCTCTCGCTGCCAAGGAGCAGAGCCCAGGGTGAGGGGGATCAGGCCTTGTACAGGCTGAAGCAGAGGCGCACGGCCAGCACGCCCGCGTGGGCGGCCACCACCAGGGCGATCAGCACTTCGGCTTGGCTGAGGGCGGAAACCATGGCGGTGAATACGAACGACAGATCGTCACCATTCTTTGGTGCCTTGGAGCTACGGTCCAGCCCTCAGCGCCTTGCTGTCACAGCTCTTGATGGCCGATCCCACCATGCCCGAGTCCAGCGGCCCTGATGGCGCGGCCGAGGTGGCTGTTGGTGCTGAGGCCATCCGCCGCCTCGACCTCACCCCGCTGCAGGGGTTGGCCCATCTGGGTGCCGCCGTGCTGCTTCAGCGGGGCGGCAGCGTGCGGCTGGCCTTCGACTGGCCCCGGGAAGCTGACGACCCCCGCGAGTTGTCTGAAATCCCTGAGGTGCGCCTGTGGGCCCTGCGGGCTGATGCGGCCTACCCCTGGCTGCCCCTACTGCTGGATCGGGCCAGCGGCGAGCTCACCCGGTACGTGGCCATGCTCCTGCCCCATGGCTTCAGCCGCAGCGAGGGGATCCGCTTCGCGCCTGAGAGCCTGGAGCTGTGGATGACCCACCGGCTGTTTCAACTGGATGGCTGGGCCCTCAGCGAGGGCCTCAACTGCCGCCAGGGCCTGGGCCAGATGGCGGCCGTGTTGGGTTTCGAGCTGGATCCCGGTTTCTGGAATCCCCTGCCCCGCATCTGACCGGGGCTCTAGCTCAGCCGGCCAGCACCAGTTGCAAGGCCCGCCGGCCGCTGTCGAGCGCCAGAAAAAGCGTGAGGGCCCGCAGCAGCCACACCAGCCGCTCCTCCGGCACCTTATTGAGGCGCTTCGCCGACCACTGGGCGCCAAGGGCTGCCATCCCCCCGAGCACCAGTCCCACGGGCAGCAGGGCCCGGCCGTCTTGAACGAAGGCCAGCGAGGCCATGGTTGAGGCGGTGAGCACCGCCAGGGTGCTGAAGCGAATCGCCAGATGCACCGGCACGGCGAGCAAGCGCACCATCAGCGGCACCATCACCAGGCCGCCTCCCACGCCGAGCATGCCGCTGGCCAGGCCGGCCACGGCCCCCACGGAGGCCAGGCCCACCAGATCCCTGGGCCGCTCACGGGGTTCCAGGGCCGCCGGCAGGCTGCCGCGGGAGCGGATCACCACACTGAGCAGCCCATACATGCCCGCCTGCAGGGCCAGCAGCAGCCAACCCTGCAGCCCGAGCCCCAGCTGGCTGAACAGGCCACCTCCGGCGGCGGCCCCCACGGCGATCGCCAGCCCGCCTTTCCGCGGCAGGGTGCGGTTGCGGACGTGGGCCCAGGTGCCGCCGAAGGTGGTGGGCACGATCGCCACCGTGCTGGTGGCCAGGGCCGCGTGGGGGCTCAGGCCGATCAGCAGCAGCAGGGGAGAAAACACCAGCCCCCCGCCGATGCCCAGCAGGCCGGAGAGCAGCCCTGCCAGCAGACCCAGGGGAAGCAGCAGGGGCAGCAGGCTCCACGGCATCAATCCGACACTGGGGGCATGGAGGAGCCCTCAGCATCGTTCACCAGCCCGTTGGCCCTGCTGCCGACGCTCCACCTCGATGGCGCCTGGCAGATGGCGATCGACGCCTGGATGCTGGATCAGCGGCGCCCCATGCTCCGCCTTTACCGCTGGCGGCGGCCCACGCTGTCGCTGGGCCATCACCAGCGCCGCCTGGAGCCCCATTGGCTGGAGTTGGCACGCCAGGGCGTGATCGATCTGGTGCGCCGGCCCAGTGGCGGTCGAGCCGTGCTCCATGGCGGAGACCTCACCTACGCCCTGGTGTGGCCTGATGCCACCGGGAGTCGCGAGCAGGTGTATCGGCGGGCCTGCTTCTGGCTGCAGCAGGCCTTTGCGGAGTTCGGCCTGCCGTTGCAGTTCGGCCGCCAGGCCGCCACGGCCCAACCCGCCAGCTGTTTTGGCCTCAGTACCGCCGCCGATCTGGTGCATGCCGACGGCAGCAAGCGCATCGGCAGTGCCCAGCTGTGGCGCCAGGGTTGCCTGCTCCAGCACGGCAGCATCCAGGTTGATCCGCCACAGGCGCTCTGGAGGGAGCTGTTTGAAAGCCCCGCGCCCCAACTGCCGGCTCTGCCCGTGGCCGGGGAGGCATTTGAGCAGGCCCTGATCGCCAGTGCGGCGCGCTGGCTGCCGATGGCAGCAGGGGGCGTGGTGCCGGTGGGGCTGGAGGCGCCGGCGCTGGCCGCGATCAGCCGGATGGCGCCATTGGTTCAGGTGGATTTGGCCTCCCCGGAG
>CAIOXF010000237.1 GCA_903862155.1 uncultured cyanobacterium
ATCGACGCCATCCCCCAGGTGGGCGGCAAGAACGCCTCCCTCGGCGAAATGATCCGCGAGCTGGCGGGCCAGGGGGTGCGGGTGCCCGGAGGCTTCGCCACCACCGCCGATGCCTACCGCCACTTCATCGCCAGCGGCGATTTGGCAGGCCGGCTGCATCAGATCCTCGACGGGCTCGATGGCAACGACATCGCCGCCCTGCAGGCCGCCGGGGCCAGTGCCCGCTCCCTGCTGCTGAGCACCCCACTGCCGGCCGATCTGGAGCAGGCGATCCTGGCCGCCTACCGCCAGCTGGGCTCACCGTCGGTGGCCGTGCGCTCCAGCGCCACAGCCGAAGACCTGCCCGATGCCTCCTTTGCCGGCCAGCAGGAAACCTTCCTCAATGTGCATGGCGAAGCGGCCCTGATCGCCGCCTGCCGCCGCTGCTACGCCTCGCTGTTCACAGACCGGGCCATCAGCTACCGCCAGATCAACGGCTTCGATCACTTCGAGGTGGCGCTCTCGATCGGGGTGCAGCGCATGGTGCGCTCCGATCTGGCCTGCTCGGGGGTGATGTTCTCGATCGACACCGAAACCGGCTTCCGCGATGCGGTGCTGCTCACCGCCGCCTACGGCCTGGGCGAAAACGTGGTGCAGGGGGCCGTGAACCCCGATGAGTACCTGATCTTCAAGCCCACCCTGGAGCAGGGCTACGCACCGATCGTGGGCAAGCGCCTCGGCAGCAAGGCGATCCGCATGGTGTACGCCGATGAGGGCCATGGATCCGCCGGTGATCCGAGCCATCCCGGCGCCAGCGCCACCTGCAACATCGCGGTGCCCGACGCCGAACGCGGCCGCTTTGCCCTCAGCGACAACGAAGCCCTGCAGCTGGCCCGCTGGGGCTGCACGATCGAGCGCCACTACTCGGCCCGCCGCGGCCAGCCCACGCCGATGGACATCGAGTGGGCCAAGGACGGCGAAAGCGGCGATCTGTTCATCCTTCAGGCGCGGCCGGAAACGGTGGAAAGCCGCCGCAGCGGATCAGTGCTGCGGAGCTGGCAGCTGGAGGCTGGCCCAGGCGGCGCCGGCGCCGAAGTGCTCTGCCGCGGCCGCGCGATCGGCGCCTCGGTGAGCAGCGGCCGGGCGCGGATCATCGCCGACCCCTCGCAGATCCAGCGCTTTGAGCCGGGGGATCTACTCGTGACCGAGCGCACCGACCCCGACTGGGAACCCATCCTCAAGATGGCCAGCGGTGTGATCACCAACCAGGGCGGCCGCACCTGCCACGCCGCGATCATTGCCCGCGAGATGGGCATCACCGCGATCGTAGGCAGCGGTGATGCCACCGAGCGCATCCCCGATGGCGAACTGGTCACCGCCAGCTGCTGCGAAGGCGATGAGGGCCGGGTGTACCGGGGGGCGCTGCCGTTTCGGGTGGAGGAGCGGGAGCTGGGGGATCTGCCGAGCACCCGCACCCAGATCCTGATGAATGTGGGCAACCCGGAGGAGGCCTTCAAGCTGGCCCAGCTGCCCTGCGATGGGGTGGGGCTGGCGCGGCTGGAATTCATCATTGCCAACCACATCAGGGTGCATCCGATGGCCCTGCTTCAGCCGGAGCGGGTGGCCGATCCGGAGGTGCGCCACGCCATCACGGCCCTCACCAGCGGCTACGCCCACCCGGCCGACTACTACGTGGACGGCCTGGCCCAGGGCATGGCGCGGATCGCCGCGGCCTTCTACCCCAGGCCGGTGATCCTGCGCTTCTCCGATTTCAAGAGCAACGAATACGCCAACTTGTTGGGGGGCGCTGCGTTTGAGCCCAACGAGGAGAACCCGATGATCGGCTGGCGGGGCGCCTCGCGCTATCACGCCCCGGCCTTCCGCGATGCCTTCGGGCTGGAGTGCCGGGCCCTCAAGCGGGTGCGCGAGGGGATGGGCCTCACCAATGTGATCCCGATGGTGCCCTTCTGCCGCACCCCGGAGGAGGGCGACAAGGTGCTGGCGGAGATGGCCCGCCATGGCCTGGTGCGCGGCGAGAACGGGCTGCAGGTGTACGTGATGTGCGAGCTGCCCAGCAACGTGATTGGCGCCGAGGCGTTTGCCGAGCGCTTCGATGGCTTCTCGATCGGCTCCAACGACCTCACCCAGCTCACCCTGGGCCTC
>CAIOXF010000238.1 GCA_903862155.1 uncultured cyanobacterium
ACCACCCCCGGGTGCTCACAGTCGCTGAGCAGCAGCTCATCACCGCTGTGCCAGGGCAAACCCCAGAGCGGCAGCACACAGCCGCTGGTTACGTTCTCCGTGAAAGCCACCCGATGGGGGCCTACACCAAACCAAGCCGCCAGGCGCTGGCGCAGTTCGGCGGTGGTGCGCTCCACATAGGGCCACACCGCCCCGGTGAAGGGCCCGAGCTCCTGGATCGTGCGCCAGGCGGCTGTGATCGCTTCCAGGCTTGCGTCTGGCAGTGGCCCCTGCCCGCCGTAGTTGAAATAGGTCTTGTTGGCCAAGGCCGGCATCCGGCTGCGTAGGGCAGCGGATCCCGGAACCAGGGGCTGTTGGGGCTGCATGCAGATGGCGGGAGCAGGTGTCCAGCTTCTACCCGCTTCAGACCCTGGCCACGCAAAAGCGCCGTTAGGAAAGCCCTGCGCTGTTGCCCATCTCCCGTTGGATCATCAGGCTGATCCCCCAGCCCAAGATGGGCCAGATCGGCCAGAAGGATCCCGGGCTCGTCAACGGCCAGATTCCAATCAGCACCGCCTTCATCACCAGGTATGGCTGCACCCGGCGGCGGTCGCTGCGCCGTGCGCTCAGGCGGCGGATTGCCTGCCGGCGGGCATCATCAGCCCTGGTTTTCGCTCAGATCACCTGCCCCACCATCACCGCGGCAATGGCAGAAAACAAGGTGATGCCCAGGGCGGTGAGCGGATTTTGGCCCTGCGCCACGGCCACGGTGGTCACCACGCCGGCACCAAGGCAGGCCACGGCCAGCTGGGTGAACACCTCGCTGCGCGGCTCGGGGGTGGGGCTCGGGAACACGGCACTGCCGGCAACTGGGAACGACCGTAAGGGCGTTCAAAGGCCTTGCCAGCGCTGGGATCTCGGCTCGTTACCTGGCGCCGCAGTTCGTTACGCAGCGCAATCAGGCAGCCTGCAGACAGGCCTCAGCGGGCGAGGGCACTGGCGGGGCGGGCCCGGCCGCCGCTCGCCCATTGCTGCAGCTGTTCGAGTTGCTCCCGCGCTGTACGCGATAACGGCACCACCTGGCTGGCCGCCGCGATCAGATCGGCTTCGCCGAACTCCCGCTGCTCGGCAAAGGCCAGGTGCATGGCTTCGATCACGGTTTGCTCGAGTTCCGCTCCGGAGAACCCAGCGGTGCGGTCGACCAGGATGTCGAGCGGGATCTGATGGCTGGGCCTGCGGCGGCGGAGCTGCAGGTCGAGGATGGCGCGGCGCTCATCTGCGCTGGGTAGATCCAGCAGGAAGATCTCATCGAAGCGCCCCTTGCGTAGCAGTTCGGCCGGCAGCCGCTCCACGCCGTTGGCCGTGGCCACCACGAACACGGCGCTGGTTTTCTCCGCCATCCAGGTGAGCACGCTGGCCAGCACCCGCTGGCTGGTGCCCCCATCGCTGCGGCCGTCGCCGCCGCCGGCCAAACCAAAGCCCTTGTCGATCTCATCGATCCAGAGCACGCAGGGGGCCATCGCTTCGGCGCGCTGGATCATCTCGCGGGTGCGGGCCTCGCTGGCCCCCACCAGCCCTGCGAACAGCCGGCCCACATCCAGCCGCAGCAGCGGCATGCTCCAGCTGTGGGCGATCGCCTTGGCCGTGAGGCTCTTCCCTGTTCCCTGGGGGCCCACCAGAAGCACACCCCGGGGTAGGGGCAATCCGTAGCGGCGGGCCTCATCGCTGAAGGCCATGCGGCGCTGCTCCAGCCAGTGCTTGAGGCCATCGAGGCCGCCGATATCGGCGGGGGTGGCCTCACTGGGGCAATATTCCAGCAGTTCGCTGCGGGCGATGGCGGCCCGCTTTTCCTCCAGCACTTCGGCCAGATCAGTGGCCCCCAGCTGGCCGCGGCGGGCCAGGGCCCGGGCGGCGATGGCGCGCACCCGCTGCTCGCTCAGGCCATGGCAGGCGGCGGTGAGGTCCTCCAGCACGCCCGGCTCGAGGCTCTGGCCCGTGGCGTTGGCGATGGAGCTGAGCAGCTGGGCGATTTCGGCCGCATCCGGCAGGGGTAGATCCAGGCGCACCACGGCATCCTCGAGTTCCTGAGGGAGCCGCCAGTCGGGGGCGGTGATCACCAGGGTGTGCGGCTTGCTGCGCAGCTGTTGGGCCAGGTTGCGCAGGCGGCGGCAGATGCCGGCGTCTTCCCCGTAGCGATGGAAGTCGCGCAGCAGGAGGATCGCGCCCTGATCGGCGGGCACGGCATCGAGGCAGCCCAGGGCGGCCATCGGATTGCGGGCTGCTTCACCGTTGCGGTTGGGCGCGCCGCTGAGGCCGTCAATGAAATCCCAGCGCAGCAGGAGTCGGCCTCCCAGTTGTTGGGCCACCTGCTCCAGCAGGGTTTCCACCCGTTGTTCCTCCAGGCTGCGGATCCAGAGGATCGGGGTGCGGGAGCGGATCAACAGATCCAGCTGCTCGAGCCAGGCACTGCCCATCAGCCGGCCAGGGTCATGGTTTGAGGTTGATCAGCGCTGCCCAGCGCGGATCGCCGCCTTCGGGGTCGCTGCTCCAGGCGGGTGGGCCAGGGCAGTCGCTGCCGCAGCGGTTCACCACGGGTAGCTGCAGGCTGAGCTGCTCGAACGCCCAATGGGCTGGATCGAACGCGCCGCGCGGATCGAGGCTTTCGGTAAGGGCGTCGGGATCAAGTTCCAGCACCTCGGATCCACCCTCGAGCACGGCGACCTCCTCTAGGCCCTGGCTGCGGGCCTCTTCTCCCAGCCAGAGCAGTTCGCGGGTGGTGAAGCTGAGGGGATGGTTGAAGTGCTGCAGGCAGCGATCGCAGCAGAGGGTCACGATCGTGTCGCCATGGCCTTCCACCTCCAGCACGTTGCCCCGGTGGATGGCATGCACGTCACCCCGCACGGGGGTGAGGCTGTCCAGCTCCGCTAGGTGTTGATCGATCGACCAATGGCGGCCGTCAGCCAGGGGCTTGAGCTCCTGGATGGTTACGGGCTGCAGGTCGTCTGCCATGGAGGCTTACTTCTTGCCCTTGGGCTCGAACGGCAGGCGATCGGCGCTGCCGCCAGCGGTGGCGGTGGCTGTCACGGTTTGCTGGGCCAACTGCTGATCGAGGATCTGCTGGAGGTTGTCGGGCAGGGCCTCGCGGGTGAGCAGGAAGGTCTGCGCGGCCTGGAAAATGTTCGCCACCACCATGTAGAGCAGCACGCCTGAGGGCAGCGGGAAGAACAGGAACATCCCCGTGATCATCACGGGCGTGATCTTGTTGGCGGTGGACTGCTGCGGGTTGGGCGGCATGCCCATGCCCGAGAGGATCTGGGAGAGGAAGAGGGTGCCACCGAAGGCCGCCACCAGGATCGCCACATCCCAGTTCACCTGGCCGTCGGTGAGGAAGCCCACCTGGCCCAGGGCCTTGATGAACAGGAAGCCGCTGCGGGCAGCCAGGCCTGGGATTTTGCCCTCCACGGTGGCGTCCCCAGGAGCCAGGGCCGTGATGGTGCCGTCATCGGCGACAGCCACCACGCCCTCACCCTTGGTGACGCTCCAGCTGGGTTTGAACGCATCGCCGTTCTCAACGCCGCCGATCACCGACGCAAAGCTGTCTCCGTCCTTGGTGTGCAGGTTCACCTTGGCGGAGTCGCCCACGCCGAGCTTGGTGCCCTGATCGAGGCTGGCGATCACCGGCACATGCTGGGTTTCGGTGACGAAGATCGAGTGGCTGGCGCTGTTGAAGGGCTTGGGTTCAACGGCAGCGATCTGTTCGGCCGGCAGCACCTTCAGGTTGAGGGTGTAGGGCACATCGGCGAACGGTGAACCCCGCAGGGTGGCAAACAGGGCGAACAGGATCGGCATCTGCACCAGCAGGGGCAGACAGCCCGCCAAGGGGCTGCCGAACTCCTGCATCAACTTGCCCAGCTCCTCCTGCTGCTTCTGGGGGTTGTTGGCATAGCGGGCCTTGATTTCGGCCTGGCGCTTCTGCATCACCGGCTGGGCGATGCGCATCCGCCGGGCGCTGCGAATGGAGCCGGCGCTGAGGGGGAACAGCGCCAACCGGATCACCACCGTGAGGGCAATGATCGCCAGCCCGTAGCTCGGCACCAATCCGTAGAAGAAATCGAGGATCGGGAGCAGCAGGTTGTCGGAGATGTAGCCGATCACGGCAGGGGAGATCCGGAAAAGAGTGGGGGCGGGTGGCCCCCGCAGGGGCACCAGTGTGGCTGATCGGGGTGGGCCTTAGGCAGCCATCCCCTTGGGGGCGCTGGCTGCTTTGCGGCTGGTGCGCTGTTCCTCGATGTAGGCCTCCATCTCGCGGAAGCGCGGTACCGAGCGCATTTCGAGCTTGGAGCCGTCGGTGAGCACCAGCACCATGTCGCCCCAGGCGCCGAAGCCACGGGGCACACTGCGCACCTCCCGGATCTGGCTGTACACCACCTGGGTGCGGTCGCGGCCTAGCCAGCCGCCGTTCACTTCCACGCGCCGGCTGGTGATGCGGAAGCGCAGCCATAGGGCTCGCACCAGGGCGGCCACCAGAAATGGCAGGCCGATCAGGGTGAGGCCGAACAGCACATTGAGGATCAGGTCACCGCGGGCGGGACCGCCTTCGTAAAACACCGTTTCCTGGATGTCTGCCTTCGGGGCGTTGCTCGCGGCGCTCATGGCGTGAGACCTGCCTGCTTGAGGAGATGGGTGCATTCTCCCAGCAGGACTTCGGGAGAACGCTCGGCGCTGCCGGGTTTGAGGCTGAGCAGGAGCCAGCGGGGCGGGTTGAGCTCACGGGCGGGCAGCACGATCATCAGGTGGTTGTGCAGCAGCCGGCGCAATCGGTTGCGCTGGACGGCCCGCTTGTGCACCTTGCTGCTCACCACCACGCCGCAGCGCCAGGGGCTCGGGGCGTGGTTGGCTTGTTCTGGTGGGAGGAGGCTTGGTTGGGCCTCCAGACAACGAAGCACCATGGCGGGGCCATGGTGCTTGCGGCCTTTCTGATAGAGGCGATCAAAAATGCGCTGACCCTTCAGCCGGTGGCGCTGGGGCAGGGCCACGGCCGGCTCAGACGGCCAGACGGGCGCGGCCGCGACGGCGGCGGGAGCGGATCACACGACGGCCGGTGTGGGTCCGCATGCGAACGCGGAAGCCCGACACGCGCTTGCGCTTGCGGCTTGTACCTTCCAGGGTGCGCTTGGTCATGGTGTCTCCGCTCCTCGCGTCGCGTCGTCAATCAGTCGAAGGGCCAACCTATCAGGCAGCCCCCGGCCATCCGGTCAGTCCTGCTGGGGGTCGATCTGGATCAGCCAGCTGCCCAGATAGCCCGCCATCGGCACGTCGCCAGGGGCTTGGGCGAGGGCATTGAACTGATACATGCCGATGTTGAAGGGATTGAACAGGTTGATGTACACGCCGATCGTGCCGGCATCTGGCACGGGGGTGTCGGGAAAGATGTCGATCGCCTTGCCGTTGGGGGCGATCTCGATCGTGGCAGGGATCACCGACTCACAGCGGGTGCGCGCCAGCATCCCGCCTTCCTTCATCTTGCAGAGCTTCACCTGCGACGCCTCAATCTTGGTGTCGAAGTGCTGGGGGATGGTGACCGACAGCTTGAGGATGGCGGTCTTGCGGTCTTTCGGCCTCAGGATCAGGTAGTACTCCGAGCGCTTGAGGCGCTTGGTGTCCGTCACGAAGTAGTAGAGCCGGCGGTAGTCCTTGGTGTTGTCCCAGCGGAACTCCATCAGGCCGGAGGTTCCCTGGGCCCGCACCGGAGCTGGAGCGGTGCCCGGCAGCAGGCCCGGCAAGGCGGTGGTGCCGGCCAATCCGGCCGCAACGGTGGATGCCAGCAGGCCCGCCTTGCGGGAGCGCAGCCTGCGGGAGATGGCCTGAAGCTGGGGAAATCCCATCAGCCCTGAAATGAGAGGCAAGGGTTTCATTCTCAGCGCCGGTGGTGGGCTCCCGTGGGGTCTGGGCCGGCCGGGGAGGTGGTTGGCACAGCCCCCTAGTGGCCAGCGCGGTCGGGCCGTAGCCGGGCTGCGTCGCGCAGGTAGGGGTGGACGGGTTGGCGATCGCCTTCTAGCCAGGCATGGGCCAGCAGGCGGATGCAGCGGGGCAGATCGCCGTCGACGGCCATCTGCTGGCAATCCAGCAGGGCCACCTGTTCCCAGCCTGGCCGGCGCCGGGCAATGGCAGCGGGGAAGCAGGCGTCGAGGTCGGCTGTGACTGAAAAGGTCACCGACAGGAGCTGGTCGCCTGCCAGGGCATTGCGCTCCACCAGGACATCCACCAGCTCGGCCACGGCTTCATGGATCGCCTCCGTGGTGTTGGCTGTGGCGGTGGTGGCTCCCCGCAGGGCCCGCAGGTTCAGGGCATGGTGCATGGTGCTGCTCATGGCCGGTAAAGCCACAGGGGTTGTCCGCTCCAGGCCAGATCCAGGCTGAGAGCCTGCCGCAGGTTGCGCAATGCCGCCCGGCCAGGGATCAGGCCGGCGAATGTCTTCGGTGGCGCACCGAAGGTGATGGGCTTGCTTTTCTCCGGATCTAACCCCGCTAGTTCGGCGGCCATCCGGCGAGCGTGCTCTTCATCCCCCAGCTCATCCACCAGCCCCAGCTGCTGGGCCTGGGCACCGCTGAACACCCGGCCGTCAGCGAAGGTGCGCACGCTCGCTTCACTGATCCCGCGTCCGCTTGCCACCGCCTCTACGAACTGGCCGTAGCTGGAGTCGATCAGGCTCTGGAGCAGCTCCCGCTCGGCATCGGTGAGGGCCCGATCCGGCGACAGGATGTCTTTGTAAAGGCCGCTCTTCACCGTTTCGAACTGGATGCCAATGCGCTCCAGCAGGCGAGAGAGGTTGTTGCCGCGCAGGATCACGCCGATCGAGCCGGTGATCGTGCCGGGGTTGGCCACGATCTTCTCGGCTGCCACGCCCACGTACACCCCGCCCGAAGCGGAGATGTTGCCGAAGCTGGCCACCACCCGACAGCCTTTGTCGCGCAGCCGGCCGATGGCGGTGTGAATCTCCTGGCTGTCGCCCACGGTGCCTCCGGGGCTGTCGATGCGTAGCAGCAGGGCCGGGCATTCCCGCTCCTCCACCTGCTTCAGCGCCTTCAGCACCCGGGTGCGGGTGGGGCCGGCGATCGGGCCTTCGATGGCGATCCGCGCCAGGGTGCGGCGTTTCTTGCGGCGCCAGGGCCAGACCATCAGGGCGGTGTGCAGTGGCTGGATCTTAAAAAGAACCCCCAAGCCGCCCCTCGGGTTCGCCAAGTCATGCCCAAGGTGCCCCTCGGGCCGCTGCTCCGCCTGTTGGCGATGCTGCTGCCCTTTGCCCTGTGGGGCACGGCGATGGCGGCGATGAAACCCCTGCTCGATGGGGGCACCCCGCTGCAGGTGGCCACGCTGCGGCTGCTGCCGGCGGGGGCCCTGGTGCTGCTGGCGGCCGTGGCCCTGGGCCGCCCGCTGCGGGTGGATCCGGCCGATCGCGGCTGGTTGATTGTGTTTGCCCTGGTGGATGGCACCGTCTTTCAGGCCCTGCTCACCC
>CAIOXF010000239.1 GCA_903862155.1 uncultured cyanobacterium
CTGGCTGACGCCAAGGGTTGACCCCCATCAATCCTGAGGAGATCAAGCCATGAGTCTCACCCTCCGCGTTCTGGCACCTGACCAGAGCGTTTTCGATGGGCCCGCCGATGAGGTGATCCTGCCCAGCACCACCGGCCAGGTGGGCATCCTTCCCGGTCACGTCACGATGCTGGCGGCACTTGAAACCGGTGTCATGCAGCTCAAGGCTGCTGGCGAATGGAAGTCGATCGTGCTGCTCGGCGGTTTCGCCGAGGTGGAATCCGACGAAGTCACCATTCTCGTGAACGGTGCTGAACTCGGCTCCAGCATCGACCGTACCGCCGCTGAAGCTGAATTCGAATCCGCCCAGCAGGCTGCTGCGGGGTTTGAAGGTCAGGCTGCCAGCACTGAAAAGCTGAAGGCCCAGCAAGCCCTCGCCCGCGCCAAATCACGCCTCGCTGCCTCCAGCGCTGGCTGAGCCTCTTTTAATCCTGCGGCTCACGCCGTTTGATTTGCCCCGGGTCAACACCCGGGGCTTTTTGATGGGTTTTTGATGGCTGTTGTTCATCACGATCGCCGAACATGAAAAAAGCGCCCTTTCGGGCGCTCGTATTGATGAAACTGCGAGCTCCGCAAATCAAGCGGTACCGCAGAAGGTGACATCGGGGAACTTGAGCTTGGCCTCGTCGAGGCTCTTGCCCTTGCCCTCTTCCTGCCAGTAGTTGATCACCTCGGTGGCCTTGTTCAGGATCTCAACGCGCTCGTTGTCGGTGATCCAGCTCTTGCCTTCGAGCTCGGTCTTCAGGGTTTCCCAGGCGTCTTCACGGGGCCAGAAGAAGTAGGCGGTGAGGGGGCTGGGACCACCACCCACGATCTGATCGACGGCCAGGGCCACGTTGTCTGGCAGCCAGAGGATCTTCAGCAGGAAACGACCCTCATCGGCCTTCGGGGTGTAACCGGAGGGAACGCCGTCTTCGTCGATGGTGGCAGTTGCCAGAGCGGCACTGCCACCACGCATCACCGGACGACCTTGAGTGGTGTCGTCAGCGGTAGCCACCTCGGGCGCTTCGCTGACCTCAGCGCCAGTGGCGCTCTCGGTGACTGTCATGGTGTCCGCGCTCAAGGCAAATCGTCAAACGACTAACCTACCAGCCGCTTTGCCGCCACCTTCTGGGCCCGATCTCCGCCGCCCAGTCCGCCCCGCGGGCTGTGATTCTCTTCGACATCGACGGCGTGATCAGGGATGTGGGCGGCAGTTACCGCCGTGCCCTCGCTGAAACGGTGCACCACTACAGCGGCTGGCGCCCCGATCCCCAGCAGATCGACAGCCTCAAGGCCGAAGGCCGCTGGAACAACGACTGGGAAGCCAGCCTGGAGCTGCTGCGCCGCCACGACCTCAGCCCCCTGCCCGACTTCGACGCGCTGGTGGAGGTCTTCAGCGGCTTCTATTTCGGCGGCGATCCCAACGGCGATCCCACCGAATGGAGCGGCTTCATTGGATCGGAGCCCCTGCTGGTGGATCCGGACTTTTTCAGCGGCCTCAGTGATGCTTGCCTCGCCTGGGGATTTGTGAGCGGGGCCGAGCCTCCGTCGGCACGGTTCGTGCTGCAACAGCGGCTGGGCCTGCAGCAACCGCCCCTGATCGCCATGGGCGATGCCCCCGACAAGCCCGATCCCACCGGATTCCTGCGGCTGGCCCAGGAGCTGATCAGCGGCGATCTCGGCCCCCATGCCCCACCGGTGGCCTACCTGGGCGACACCGTCGCCGACGTGCTCACCGTGGTGAATGCCCGCCAGGAATGCCCCCAG
>CAIOXF010000240.1 GCA_903862155.1 uncultured cyanobacterium
CAGGGCTGCGCCATGGAGGCCGGCCGCGATATGTGGTGGCACCAGTTTGTGCCCGCCCAGAGCGCGGACTGCCCGGCTGAGCCGATGGCCAGTGAAGACCGGCTGTTCGTGCTTTACACATCCGGTTCCACGGGCAAGCCCAAGGGGGTGGTGCACACCACCGCCGGATACAACCTCTGGGCCCACCTCACCTTCCAGTGGATCTTCGACATCCGCGAAGACGACATCCACTGGTGCACCGCGGATGTGGGCTGGATTACTGGTCACAGCTACATCGTGTACGGCCCGCTCTCGAACGGCGCCACCACCGTGATGTACGAGGGTGCTCCGCGCCCCAGTAAGCCTGGTGCCTTCTGGGAGGTGATCCAGAAGCACCGCTGCACGATCTTCTACACGGCCCCCACGGCGATTCGGGCCTTCATGAAGAGCGGCCGCGAGGTGCCCGACCAATACGACATGAGCTCCCTGCGGATTCTCGGCACCGTGGGTGAGCCGATCAATCCGGAAGCCTGGATCTGGTATCGGGATGTGATCGGCGGCGACCGCTGCCCGATCGTGGACACCTGGTGGCAGACCGAAACCGGTGGCGTGATGATCAGCCCCCTGCCGGGCGCCACCCCCACCAAACCGGGCTCTTGCACCCTGCCCCTGCCCGGCATCGCCGCAGACATCGTGGACATGGACGGCGTATCGCAGCCGGCCGATGCGGGCGGCTATCTGGCGGTGCGGCGCCCCTGGCCGGGAATGATGCGCACGGTGCACGGCGATCCCGATCGCTTCCGCAAGACCTATTGGGAGCACATCCGCCCGGCTGATGGCAGCTGGCTGTATTTCGCCGGTGACGGCGCCCGCCGCGACGCTGATGGGTATTTCTGGGTGATGGGCCGGGTCGATGACGTGATCAACGTGAGCGGTCACCGCCTCGGCACGATGGAGATTGAGAGCGCCCTAGTGAGCCATCCTGCGGTGGCTGAAGCCGCCGTGGTGGGCCGACCCGACGATCTCAAGGGCGAAGGCATCGTGGCCTTCGTGACGCTGGAGGCCAGCCGCAGCGGCGATGACGCCCTGGTGGCCGAACTGCGCAGCCATGTGGGTAAGGAGATCGGTCCGATCGCCCGGCCCGATGTGATTCAGTTCAGCGACGCCCTGCCCAAAACCCGCAGCGGCAAGATCATGCGCCGGATCCTGCGTTCCCTGGCCGCTGGCGAAGAGGTGAGCGGTGACACCTCCACCCTGGAAGATCGCTCGGTGCTCGACGCGCTGCGGGTCTGAATCGATGGGCGCCAGCCTCAGCCGGCCTGGTCGTTGATCAGGTCGGCCAGGCGCTCCACGGCCCGCTGGCGCGCTGGATCGTCGGCCCAACTGCCCAGCAGGTTCTGGCGCAGGCCGGCGCTGGCGGGGGTGAGGTGGTCGCCAGGGAGTTCTTGCAGTGCGGTGGCGTCGCCGGGCCGGGCCTGCAACACCCCCAGTAGCCGGCGGCTTTGGTCGAGGTTGTCGCGGGAGAAGCGCACCAGGAGGTTGCGGGGCTGGCGATAGCTGCGCTCCACCAGGGCCAGGGTTTCCTCCGGAGACGGGCTGAACTCGCTGCGGAAGTTGAACTGCTGGCCCAGTTCCGCTAGCAGCGGCACCGAGCGCTCGGCGGAGAAGTTGTTGAAGGCCAGAGCCACCAGGGCCTGGCAGCCTCGGCCGCCATCGGGGGCAAGTAGATGCAGCTTGCAGCCCAGGCTGTGACCCAGACGCAGGAGCGGGCCATCGCTGGGGCCTGCGGCGCGAGCCTGGCGGAACAGGCGCCAGGCGTCGTTGGCCTGGGCCTGGTGATCGAAGCCCGGTATGTAGCTCCAGGCATGGATGCCCCAACCACGGAAGGCCAGGGTTTCCAGCAGGCGCCGGTAGCTGAGTTGGGGTGTGGCGGCCAGGTAGCTGCCGCCGATGAACTCGATCAGCCCGCGCTGCTGGCTACCGGCATCTGGCCCCAGTTCCCAGAGCTCACCGCGCTGCCGCCAGCCCATGCTCAGCCGGCCTGGATGCGCTGGAGCGCCTCGATCGCCTCGCGGCGGTGGGCCGGGCCATCCAACAGGTTGTTGAACACGTGGCGCACCACGCCCTGGCCGTCGATTACGTAGGTGACGCGGCCCGGCAGCAGGCCCAGCACGCTGGGCACCCCGAAGGCCTTGCGCAGCTGGTTGCCCTGATCCACCAGTAGGGGATAGGGAAGGTTGTGGCGGCTGGCGAAGCGCTGGTGGCTGGCGGCGTCATCGCCGCTCACGCCCCACACTTCGGCCCCCATGGCCTGGAGATCGCTGTAGCTGTCGCGGAAGGCGCAGGCTTCCATCGTGCAGCCAGGGGTGTCGTCTTTTGGATAGAAGAACAGCACCAGGGCCTTGCCGCCCAGTTGGTCGCTGCGGCGCTGGATGCCGCTCTGGTCGGAGAGGGCGATCAGGGGGGCGCGGTCGCCGGCGGCCAGGGCCATGGGCAGAGGTGAGCTGGCGGCACCCTAGGCAGAGCTGCGAGCATGGCGGCGCCGTTCCCGCCTGCCATGGCCGATCAGCCCAGCCTGTGGGAACAGAACGACCTGCTCTCCCTGCTGGAGCCGGCCGAAGCCACCATCCAGGTTGAGGCCGAACCCCATGCCTCGGCCGCGGTCATTGCGGTTGAGGCTCCTCCTGAACCCGAACCAGCACCAGTGCCGGAGCCCGACGCCGAGCCAGACCCTCCCGCGGTGATTCAGCTGCCTGACTTCATGCAGCCGGAACGGGCGGCCTCGAGCTGTCCCACTACCGTGCTAATCCTCGACACCGAAACCACGGGCTTGGATCCCGCCAGCGGCCAGTGCCTGGAGGTGGGGGCCGTGCTGTTTCACGTGCCCGGCCGCGCCGTGCTCGGCCAGCTCTCGTTTTTGATTCCGGCCGACGCCAACCCCGCTCGCCATGTGAACGGCATTGATCCAGCCGTCACCCGGCTGCCCCAGCCCTGGCGCCAGAGCCTGGAGCTCTTTGGCGCCATGGTGGAGAGCGCCGATGCGGTGCTGGCCCACAACGCCGCCTTCGATCGGCAATGGTTTGGCATCGATCCGCTGCCAGCAATCGTGCGGCCGTGGATTTGCTCGATGGACGACATCCGCTGGCCGGCCGATCGTCATCTGCGGGCCAATCCTTCGGTGCGGGATCTGGCCCTCGCCTATCAGGTGCCGGTGTGGGCGGCCCATCGCGCCCTCACGGATTGCATTTATTTGGCCCAGGTCTTCGAGCGTTGCCCTGAGCTGGAGGAGTTGCTCGTGGCGGCGCTCGAGCCGCGCCGCCTGTTCCGCGCCCAGCTCAGCTACGCCGAGCGCCATCAGGCCAAGGAGGCGGGCTTCCGCTGGAATGACCCGGTGGCCGGCGCCTGGACCCGTCGCCTCAGTGAGCGGGAAGCGCGGGCCCTGCCGTTCCCGGTGCAGTTAGTGAGCGCCTGAGGGCCTTTCGATTTGCTTCCGCTTCTGGAAGCCCATTGGTGGCTCGCGGACAGGAAGCCGATTTCTCAGCATCTTTCAGATAGCTGCCCCGGGCCGCAGCGATGCCCCGTCATGAGCCAAGCCCTGTGGAGGTGTCCGAACGGTTGCAGCTGCGGCTGCGCCGCTGGCAGGCCGTGCGCACCTGGGCCCGGCTGATCCGCGAGGCTGAAGCGCTCTGGCGCGTGGATGTGCGCGCCCTGCATCGGCTGGCGGCGCAGGAGCTTGGCCAACTGGTGCAGGAGGTGCCGCCGCAGCTGAGGCGGCGGGTGAACCGTTGGCTGGCGCGGCTGGGCGTGGCCACCCGGCTTGGTTGATGGATCGGTGGCTTGAGGCACAAAAAAACCGCTACTCGTTCGAGAAGCGGCTCAAGAAAGAATGAATTCACTCTGGAATCCATAGGCCGGAGAAATCGGAGCGGCGGGATTTGAACCCACGACCCCCACTACCCCAAAGTGGTGCGCTACCAAGCTGCGCTACGCCCCGGTTGCCCGGCCGAAGTGAAGCTACCACAGGGCTTTCCGGCGTCCGATGCGCTTGAGCAGGCGGGCCGTGAGCCGGTCGCGGCGCTCCACGGCATAGCCCCCCAGTCGTAGTTGCCGGGCCAATAGGCGGAGTTCCGCCAGGCTCATGCTGGCCAGCTTCAGTTCGGGCACCTTGCGCCAGGCTGCAGACGCCGGTGGAAGGTCGTCGCCGCGGCGCTGGTCGGAAAAACCCAGCAGGGCGCCGCCGGCCATCCATTCAGGCACCAGCACAAACAGCACCGCCAGCAGCCCGTAGAGCTCCACCAGTCCCCTCGGCAGGGGATGGAGTGTGCGCGGAGCGTCGGTGTCAGCGAGGGCGCTGGTGTCGGGGCGGGCCTGGTCCGGTGCGGGATCGGGCTGGCTCACGTCAGCGCGCTGGCGGGGAGGGCGTCAGATTGCCAGGTGCGCTGCTGGGCCGACTGTCCATCGCGCCACTGCAGGGGCAGCTCCCTGGCCGGCTGCAGTTTCACGAACCAGAACACCAGGGCGAACACCACCCCCAGGGTGGCCACGAGGCCCACGATCAGCACGCGGTCGGGGAGGGGATTCATTGCGGCTGGGTCTTCATGCGCTGTCGGTGCGCAGGCACTCCACTTTCTGGGATTCCTGCTCCACGCTCAACACATCGCCGCGGATCACCAGCCGGAGCATGTCGTTGGCGTAGCGCAGGCCCGGCAGCTCCGAGTTTTCCCGAAACAGGGTGGTGCGGAAGCGGCCAGTGAGCACGGAGGCCTGGGCGTCGTTGCGCTCCACCACCAGCCGGCCGCGGTCACTGCAGAGGTAGGTGTCGCGCACCTCGTATTGCTCCCACCAGGGGGAGCCCATGGCCACGGCGAGCGGCGCCAGCAAGGAGAGCAGCACGGCAGTGGGGCCTGATCAGTGGATCCGAATCGGAGCGTTATCCCCCCTGAGCACGCAATGGCTCACTGTCCAGTCGTAGGAGCGCCAGACCACCGGATCCAGCAGAAACTGGGCGCCTTCATAGCCCTCGAACGGCACCTGGGTGGGCATGGCGGAACAGTAGGGCCGGCTGCCGGGACGGGCCAGGTATTGCTGGTGGTAGGGCTCGGCGGCGTAGAAGGGCACATCGGCCTTGATCTCCGTGGTGATCGGCCCGAAGCCCGCAGCGCTGAGCTTGGCCTGGTAGGCATCCCGGCTGGCTTCTGCCTGGCTCAGGAGTTCGGGATCGTTCACGTAGATGGCAGAGCGGTACTGACTGCCCCGGTCGTTGCCCTGGCGATCGCCCTGGGTGGGGTCGTGGCACTCCCAGAACAGCTTGAGCAGATCGGCAAAGCCGATGGCGCTGGTGTCCCACACCACGCGCACCACTTCGCTGTGGCCGGTGCGCCCTGAGCACACCTGCTCATAGCTGGGGTTCTCCCCGCCTCCGCCGGCGTAGCCCACGGCGGTGCTCACCACGCCGGGCAGGCGCCAGAAGCCCTTCTCGGCGCCCCAGAAACAGCCGCAGCCAAAGAGTGCTTCGGCCTGGCCTGCGGCGAGGGGCGCATCAATGGAGGTGCCCAGCACCACATGGGGCTCCTGCGGAAAGGGGCCGCCGGCCTTCACGCGGCCATCAGGTTGGAACAGTCCGAACACGGCGCTGGTGCTGAGGCCGCGAGCCTAGGCAGGGCCCCCATCCCCCGCGGCCGGTTCCAGGGCGATGTGGTTCAGCAGGGTGGTGATGAAGGCGAACAGCAGAAACGGCAGCGAGAGCACCAGGATCAGCCCCACTCCCACCAGAGCAAACAGGGGCCTGCTGGCCCCCATCAGCCCCAGGCCCGCCGCCAGGCTCACGAAGATCACCCCCATCCACACCAGGATCTGGACGTAGATGTCACCGAAGGTGAGGGTGCAGCGCACGTTGTAGCGCTGGGAGGGCACGACGCTGCTGGCCATGGCGGCTGCCGCTACGGAGAGATTCGTTGTCTCCATGGAAGCCATGGCTGGCCGGGTTGTCTGCCCCGCTCAACAAATCCCCTGATCGGCTTCAGCTGGCGGCCCGCAGCTGGGCATCCACCTGCTCCCGATCCCAAAGGCGGCGGTAGGTGCCGGGTTCGCTCAGCAACTGCTGGTGGGTGCCCTGCTGCACCAGCCGGCCGTCATCGAGCACCAGCACCCGATCACAGGCGGCGGCGGCCGAGAGCTGGTGGCTGATCATCAGCACCGAGCGGCCCATGCCGCTGCGGGCGCTCTGCTCGCGCACGCTGCGCAGGATGCCGGCGGCGGTGGTGTTGTCCACGCTGGCCAGGGCGTCGTCGAGCACCAGCAGCGGGGCATCCATCAGCAGGGCCCGGCCCAGGGCGGTGCGTTGGCGCTGGCCGCCGCTGAGGGTGATGCCCCGCTCCCCCACCAGGGTGTTGTAGCCGTCGGGGAAGCCGCGGATGTCGCCCTCCAGCCGGGCTTGGCGAGCCGCGTCTTCCACCCGCTGCAGTGGAGCTTCTGGCTCGCCGTAGCGCAGGTTGTCGGCCAGGGAGGCGGTGAACAGAAAGCCCTCCTGGGGCACCAATGCCACCCGTTGGCGCAGGGCGCCCAGCTCCAGGGCGGTCACATCCACCCCATCGATCCAGAGCTGGCCGGCATCCACCGGCACCATGCGCCCCAGGGCGCGGGCCAGGGTGGTCTTGCCGCAGCCCACCGGACCCACCACAGCCACCAGTTCGCCGGGATTGAGCCGGAAGCTCACATCCACCAGGGTCGGGCGCTGGCTGCCCGGATAGGCCACGGTGAGGCCGCGGGCTTCCACGGCACCGCGGGCCGGTTCGGCCGGCTGGGCCGGCTGGGCCGGCGACTGGATCTCGGGGGTGCGGCGCAGCAGGTCTTCCACCCGCTCCAGGCTCACCTGCCCGGTCTGGAAGGTGTTGAGCGTGAAGCCCAGCAGGGCGGTGGGGAACACCAGCCTCTCCACAAACAGGATCAGGGCCACCAGATCGCCGATCGAGAGGCGGCCGCTCTCCAGCTGGCCGCTGCCGAGGGCCAGCAGCAACAGCAGGCTGATCGAGGAGATCCCCTCCAGCAGCGGGAAGAGGGTGCTGCGGGTGCGGGCCAGGCCCAGGGCTGCATCGCGATAAATGCGGTTGCGGCCGGCGAAGGCCTGCTCCTCCACGGCCTCCTGGCCATAGATCTTGATGGCGCTGATCCCAGAGAGGTCTTCCTGGATCAGATCACTCAGGGAGGCCAGGGCCTCCTGCTGGCGGCGCTGCTGGCGCATCATCCGGCCGCCGAACAGCCGCACCGTGGCCAGCATCAGGGGATAGAGCCCAACCGCCGCCAGGCTCAGCCACGGGTCGATCGCCAGCATCGCCGGCAGGGTGAGCGCATAGGCCAGGGCCGTGTTGGTGAGGCTGAGCACGGCGAAGCCCAGCAGGCGCCGTACGTTTTCCACATCGGAGGTGGCGCGGCTGATCACCTCGCCGCTGCCGGTGGTCTGCACCCAGCCCGGCTCCTGGCGCAGCAGGTGATCGAAGATCCGCTGCTTGAGGCTGGCTTCCACCTGCCGCCCCACCCCGAACACCAGCATCCGGGAGGTGAGGCGAACAGCCCCCATCACCGTGGCCAGGGTCACGATCAGCAGGGCCTCGCCCCGCACGTCCGCCAGGCTGAAGCCGTCCTGGAGGTCGTCGATCACCCGCCGCACCAGCAGCGGAATCGACACGCTCAGCAGGTTCACCACCACAAGGGCGGCCACCCCGAGCAGCACGGTGCGCCGATGGGGGCGCAAATAACGCAGGATCAGTTCGGCCCGGAAGGCGGCCATCGGGGCCGGAAACACCAAGATGGGCCCAACCTAGTGATCGCTCCCTACGCCGCGCCCATGGCCGAGCCCAACACCGCTGCCGCCGGCCCGGAAGACCAGAGCCATCCTTTGTATGACGGTGATCGCGACCGGGTGGATGGGCTGCTGGCCTGTGAGCAGCCGGGTGATGCCGAACTGGTGGATGCGGCCCGTTTATTGATGCGTTATCAGGGCTTTCCCGGGGCGCGGGATCTGCAGGACGACCTGGCCAAAGTGCTGCGGCTCTGGGGGCTTGATCGCGATGGCCTCCATGCCCGCACCCGAGCGATCTGGGCCTCCGGTTTTCGGCCCGCGCCGGCCGCTGCCGATGCGGTGGGCTCGGGCTTCGACACCGCGGATCAGGAAAGCTGAGTGCTATCGCCAAGATCGTGGTCTTCGGGTGATAGTGGGAAAGTCCCCATCACCCGGCCCGGCGTGCCCTGCACCCGGGCTTTTTTCTTGCTTGCATGGGCCCCGTTGCCGGTGCATTCGCCGCTCCTACCCCAGCTGTGACAAGCGTTTTTCCCTCCTGGCCCGCCCTGCTGGAGCAGCTGCTCCAGGGCCAGTCCCTCAGTACCGATCTGGCCGAGGCC
>CAIOXF010000241.1 GCA_903862155.1 uncultured cyanobacterium
CTGGCAGGGCCAGACCCGGTGGGCGACCTGCAGAACCTGGGGGTGGATCTGCTGCTGAACCTCTCGGCCTCCCCCTTCGGCAAGGCCAAGGCGTCGTTACGGCATGGGCTGGCGGGCCGGGCGGCCCAGCGGCTCGGCTGTCCCGTGGTGTACGTGAACCAGGTGGGCGGCAACGACGAGCTGGTGTTCGACGGGGCCAGCTTCGTGGTGGACGCCAATGGGGCGGTGGTGTGCCAGCTACCCACTTGTGCCGAGGATGTCGCGGTGTGGGATGCGGCCCCCGACCCACAACGTGGAGAAGCAACGGTTCAGCCCCTGCCCTCGCCTCAAGAACAACTCTTCCGCGCCCTGGTGCTCGGCGTAGCCGATTACGCCCGCAAGTGCGGCTTCCGCCGCGCACTCCTGGGCCTCAGCGGCGGGATCGACTCGGCCCTGGTGGCCGTGATTGCCGCCGCCGCCCTTGGGGCCGAGCAGGTGCAGGGGCTGCTGATGCCGTCGCCGTGGAGTTCGGAGGGCTCGATCAACGATGCCGCCGCCCTCGCCCAGCGCCTGGGCATCGGCACCTGCACCCTGCCGATCGCAACGCTGATGGGCAGCTTCGACGAAGCTCTGGAGCCCGCGCTCCACGGAGCTCCCCAGGGGCTCACGGCCGAAAATCTGCAGTCGCGTATCCGCGGCACCCTGCTGATGGCCGTGGCCAACCAGCAGGGCCAGTTGCTGCTCTCCACCGGCAACAAGTCGGAGCTGGCGGTGGGCTACTGCACCCTCTACGGCGACATGAACGGGGGCCTGGCCGTGATCGGCGACCTCTACAAAACCACCGTGTTCGCCCTGTGCGCCTGGCTTGATTCGCCCGAGGCCAGCGCCTGCCGCGCCGCCCTGGGCCTGCCGGCTGATGGGGAGCTGGTGGGCCGCGCCATCCGCGAGAAGCCCCCCAGTGCCGAACTCCGGCCCGACCAGCGCGACAGCGATTCGCTGCCCGACTACGCCGTCCTCGATCCGATCCTCAAGGCCTACATCGAGGAGTTGCGCAGCCCGGAGGAGCTGGTAGCCAGCGGCACACCCACCGAGCTGGCGGAGCGCGTGCACAAGCTGCTGCGCCGGGCTGAGTTCAAGCGACGCCAGGCGGCGCCCCTGCTCAAGGTGAGCGGCCGCGCCTTCGGCAGCGGCTGGCGGATGCCGATCGCTGCGGCTTGAACGCAGGGCCTCAAGGCTGAGCTGTCGCTCTCTGGGCCGGTGTTCAGCGCCACACCAGGAGTGGCCTGTCCGGGCTGGGTTGGCCATGGTGGGTGAAGCGCCCCATCTCTCCGATGGCCGACCCCGGGCTGACGGCACCCTTCACCTCGCCGATGGCCAGCATCGGCGTGCCGCGGGAAATCAAGCGCGACGAGCAGCGGGTGGCCCTCACCCCCGACGGGGCCCGCGAACTGGTGAGCCACGGCATGGAGGTGCGCGTGGAGCAGGGGGCCGGCCTGGGAGCGGGCATCACGGATGCCGACTACGCCGAGGCCGGCGCGCGGATCGTGAGCTGTGAGGAGGCCTGGGCCGCCCACCTGGTGGTGAAGGTGAAGGAGCCCCAGCCCGAGGAATTCGGCTTCCTGCGGCGCGATTTGGTGCTGTTCACCTACCTGCACCTGGCCGCCTACACCGAGGTGGGCCAGGCCCTGCTGGAGGCCGGCACCACGGCCCTGGCCTACGAAACGGTGCAGCTCGACGACGGCTCCCTGCCGCTGCTGGCGCCGATGAGCGAGATCGCCGGACGGCTGGCGGCCCAGGTGGGCGCCCACCTGCTGGAAAAACCCCACGGCGGTCGCGGGATCCTGATGGGCGGCTGCACGGGGGTGCGGCCAGCCCGGGTAGTGGTGCTGGGGGCCGGCACTGTGGGCTGGAACGCGGCGCGGGTGGCGGCCGCCATGGATGCGGAGGTGTTCCTGCTGGATCGCTCCCCCCAGAAGCTGCGGAGCCTGGAAGCCGACCGGCGCGGGCGGCTGGTGAGCCTGGTGAGCAGCAAGGGGCTGATCGAACGGTTGATCCCCGGCGCCGACCTGGTGATCGGGGCAGTGCTCACCCCCGGCGGCCGGGCCCCGACGCTGGTGGAGGAAGCACTCGTGCAGCAGATGCGGCCGGGCTCGGTGATCGTGGATGTGGCCATCGACCAGGGCGGCTGCATCGCCACCAGCCGCGAAACCACCCACACCAACCCCACCGTGCAAATCCACGGGGTGCAGCACTACGCCGTGGGCAACATGCCGGGGGCCGTGCCGTTCACCTCCACCGAGGCGCTGGTGAGCGTCACACTGCCCTACATCCTGGTGATGGCCGGCCGGGGCCTCACTGAAGCGGTGACAGACCGGCCGGAACTGCTCTCCGGCCTCAACACCGTGGATGGGGCCGTGTGCCATCCGGGCGTAGCCAAGGCCCTGGGGGTGGCACCCCGCCACCCGATGGCCTGCCTGCGTTAGTGCTGCACCAGCGCAGCTGGGGCAGCGGGCGCTGCAGGGCCGCGGGGCTGATGCCCTCCCGCAGGGCCAGCACAAACCCCGCCGCCTCGGCATAGCTGGATGCCTCGATCACGGTGGCACCGGCCTCGATCAGCCCCAGGGCTTCGGCCGTGACCGCCAGCACGCTGGGGTTCTGCACGGCGATGACCGGCACGCCGCGCTCCGCGCACGCCAGCACCGCCTCGCCCCCAAGGACGCCGGAGGGCACCACCACCGCACCGATCTGATCGGCAGTGAGCAACGGACCCACGCTGCCTGGGAAACCGTGCCCCGGTGCAGCGGAGCTCAGGGGCACCAAATCGGGGGCCCGGCTGAGGCCCACCAACACGCAGGGCAGGAAGGTGGTACCCAACTCCTCGCCTGCCGCCCGGGGATCGAGATCGGGATTGAGCTCGAGGGGGGAAAGCGCGGGGGCATGGGCGCACGGGATGCCCAGGTGTGCACAGAGCAGATGGCTGATCACCGCCTCAGCACCAGCCAGCACATCCACCCCCGAACCGCCGCGATAGGCCGCCAGGGCTTCGCTTTCGGGATCTTCCGGGAAGCGGGCCACCACGGCGATGGCCGTGGCACCCGCTGCCCGCAACTGCTCGCCGGCCCGCAGCAAGGCGTCCGGGCGCTCCAGGCTGCCCCAGCTCGCACCGCTCTCCCCCTGGCGCAGGCTCACGCCCAATGGGGCATCGGTGGTCACCACCGGCCCCAGCTCAAGCCCAAGGGTGGCGCGGCAGCCATCCACCACCTGCAGATGGCGCAGGCGCAGATCGGATTCGATGCCGGCATCCAACAACACGCCCACCCGCTGGCCACGCACCGGCCGGAGGGCCAGATCGCCGGAGGCAAAGCGATCGAGGGCGGAGCCCTCCACGTAGTGGATGCGGGCGTCGCTCCAATACAGGGCCGCCCCGTTCATCACGTTGGGGTGGGTGATCAAACAGCCACTCGCCGCCGCCAGCAGCCGCGCCGAAGGCAGGGCATCACCCGCAAAACCGCCAACGGAGCAGCCGATGCCGGTGGGCACCACCATCAGGGTGGGCAGGGGCATCCCTGGGGATCCAGCGGCCATCAGCGGCGAATCACCATGGCTTCAATCCGCAGTTGCGAGCCCTGGGCCGTGATTTCGGCTGCGGTGATCGCCCAACGCAGCGGCTCACCCTCAGCGGCCAGGGCCGTGCGGATCTGGGGGAGCAGGGGGCCTGGCTCCCGCAGCAAGGTGAGCGCCACGGACTCCAGGCGCAGGGCCGATGCCAAGTGATTCAGGAGAAACGGGATTCAGCGGGCTGGAGAGCCGATCACTTCTGGTACTGGCCGAACTGCGCCTCATAGAGGGCGTCTTCCTGGCCGGCGGTGAGCTTCAGATCGGAGCGCGGGAAGGCCACGCACAGCAGTGCAAAACCCTGGTCCTGCAATTCGGCCTTCACGCCCATGGCATCGGGCTGGTGCACCGAGCCCTCGTGGATCACGGCCGCACAGGTGGTGCACACGCCGGAGCAGCAGGAGCTGGGAACGGGAACGCCAGCGGCCTCGGCAGCGGCGAGCACGGTCTGGTCGCTGCGGCAGCTGAAGGTGTGACTGGTGCCGTCAACGTCGGCGACAACAGTGAAGGTGGAGATCTCGCTCACGGATCGAGGGGAGGAAGGCCGGGGCCGCAGGCGGCGCGGCCCCCATCTTCCGTGATCACCGGGCGGATACGGCCGACCACTGGCTGGGATGGGGGGCCAAGTATTCCGGTGGGGCATCCACAACGCTGCTGAACGGAGCACTGAGGGCGAAGTCGATGCTCAGGGAGCAGCGCACGTCGTCTGGATCGTCGTTCGGGAGAACGGCATGATCCAGCCGCGACGGGAACAGCAAGAGCAGTCCGGCGCGGGGCGCCACATCCACCCAGGGCTGGTTCCAGGGATCCGGGCTAGCGATCGGACCTCCATGACCCACCGCCAGCCCCGGCACCAACTCGTTGGGCTGGCTGTGGGGGAAAAACCGGAGGCAGCCGCTATGGCCGGAGCCATCGCCGTTGAAGTAGTACACGGCGCTGAGGTGGGCGTTGGGATGGTGGTGGCGCCCCACCACCTGGCCAGGCTCACTGAGCACGGGCCAGCAGCGCTGAATGTGCAGGGCCACCCGAGCAGGCTCGAATCCCAACTGGGCCAGATAGCGATGCGCGTGGCCGCTGAGCTCCTCAATCAGAGGAGCAAACGTGGGGTGCTCATGCAGCCGCCACACCCCGTTGAGGTCGCCCGTCCAGGCGCAGTCGGGATCCGGATTGGAGCAAGCATCGCCGCGCAGCTCATGCAGAGCCTGGATCTGCAGGGCGAGATCCAACGGATCCGGGCGCAACTGCACCTGGCCGAGGGCCACAGGGAACAGCGGCTGGAGGGCCAGGGTGGATGGCGAAGAGTCCAGGGCAGGCGGACCGGCACAACCGTTCAACACTGCCGCAAGACCCAACAGGCCAGCCAGTCAAACAACAAAAAACCCGGCTCCCTTTCGGCAGCCGGGTGATGAATGTTGAAGGGGGGAAACGCGTCGGCCTCAGGCCATCGCGGCGGCACCACCCACCACTTCCAGGATTTCCTGGGTAATGGCAGCCTGACGGGCCTTGTTGTAGTCGAGCGTCAGGGTCTTGGCGAGCGCCTTGGCGTTGTCGCTGGCGTTGTTCATGGCCGTCATCCGGCTGGCCAGCTCAGAAGCGGCAGCTTCCTGCAACGAACGGAGAAGCTGGTTCTCCAGATACAGGGGCAGCAGGGCGTTAAGCAGTTGCTCGGGGCTCTGCTCAAACACGATGTCCGAAGGGATCCTCGGCTCGAGGTTCTCCACCTTGCTCACTTCCACACCCAACTGACCCTCGCGGGTGGTGAGACGAAAAATCTCGTCTTCGGGGGTAGCGATGCCCTGGGGATCCAGGGGAAGCAGGGTTTGGATCACCGGCTTCGAGCTCACCAGGTTGATGAACTTGGTGAAGATGATCTCGACGCGGTCGGTGGAGCCAGAGAGGAACTCAGCCAGCACCTCGTTAGCGATACCCATGGCCTCTTGGGCGTTGGGCACCTGCTCCAGGCCAGTGAAGGTGGCGCGAATCGGATAGCTCCGGTTCTGGAAGTAGGTGATCGCCTTACGGCCGATCAGCACCAAATCCACCTTGAAGCCCTGGTCTTTGAGCTCGGCAAACCGCTGTTCGGTGCGCTTAATGATGTTGGCGTTATAGCCACCACA
>CAIOXF010000242.1 GCA_903862155.1 uncultured cyanobacterium
AACGATGTCGGCCCGATCCTTGACGGCCTCGATCGTGCGGGGATGGAGGCGGGGCAGGCTCAACGCGAACGGAACGGCGGAAGCCCTGCAATTCTGACGGCGCTGGCCCAGCTCCACCGCTGAGCAACTACGCCGCCTCCCCGATCCGATGGCCGATGTAGTGAACTGCGATCCCCTGTTGGCGCGGCAGAGCTGCCGGCTGATGAAGATCAACGACGACACCGACAACATTGTGTTCCAGCTCCACGGCGGCCAGCACACCCTCAACCAGTTCAGGGCGCGATCCAACGCCTCAACCAAGACCTCTTGGCCTACTTCGCCGTAGAGGGCATCGACATCCCCTTCCCCACCCAGCTGAAGTACGCCGAGGAGCTGTGAGCGCCACCGCCAAGACAACCCTCGGTCCCGTGCTGCAGATGGTGGCCAGTGCCCTGGCCTTCAGCGTGATGGGGGTGTGTGTGAAGCAGGTGGGCGGGCGCATCCCGGCCGCCGAGGTGGTGCTGGCCCGGGCCATCGTGAGTGTGGCCCTGAGCTGGTGGCTGCTGAGACGGGCGGGGGTGAACCCCTGGGGCCAGCGCAAGGGGCTGCTAATCCTGCGCGGGGCCATCGGCACCGTGGCCCTGCTGTGCGTGTATGCGGCCCTGGCCCTGCTGCCGCTGGCCTCCGCCACGGTGCTGCAATACCTCTATCCCACGATCACGGCGCTGCTGGCCTGGCTGATGCTGGGCGAGCCGATCGGCAAGCGGGTGATGGCCGCAATGGCCCTGGGTTGGACCGGCGTGGTGCTCGTGGCCCAACCCGCCGGCCTGCTGCAGGGGGCCTGGGCCCTGCCACCGATGGCCGTGCTGATCGCCATCGGTGGGGCGGTATTCACCTCCCTGGCCTACGTGAGCGTGCGGTCGCTGGGCACCAGCGAGCACCCGCTGGTGATCGTGTTCTATTTCCCCCTGGTAGCCCTGCCCCTGAGCCTGCCGCTGGTGGCCGTGGACCCCGTGATGCCCACGCCCAACGAACTGTTCTGGCTGGTGGGCGTGGGGGTGTTCACCCAGCTGGGCCAGGTGTATCTCACCCGGGGACTCACGGCCCTGCCCGCCGCCCAGGCCACGGCCATCAGCTACGTGCAAGTGGCCTTCGCCGGCCTCTGGGGCTGGCTTGTCTTTGGTGAATCCATCGACGGCTGGACCGTGGCTGGCGCAGCCCTGGTGCTGGCCGCCACCCTGGTCAGCCTGTCGCGGCACCCGGCAGCGGCAACGGGTAAGTGAGCCACTCCTGGGTGGTGCCGTCGCTGCTGCCGCTAGGGCGGGCCAGGCGCCAGCTCTGGCCGCGCTCACCACGCTGCAGGTAGAGCTCAAAGGGACTGTCCACCCGGATCGGATCGCCCGGCAGGCGCCAATCGAAGCGGCCCGCCAGCCGGAGACCCTTGGCATCGCCGATGCGCACGGCCTCCTGCTGTTCCACCCGCACCCGGTTCACCTCCGGAGCGCCGCCGGCCTGCAGGGCCAGGGCCTGGGCGATGGCGCCCTGGGTGAGCTGGATCTGGAGCCCGAGGGCCTGCAGCAGCACCCCGCGCGGCGGCTGGCCACCGCCGCCGCAACCGGCCAAGGTGAGACATAACACCAGAGCCAGACCGCCGATGAGGCGGCGTAAACGGCTGAAGACACCGGCCGATCTGGCGGGGGCGGGCAGCATGGAGCGCGATTCACTGCCCCCATGATCGGCTGGCTGCAAGGAACCCTCGCCGAGCCCTGGCAGCAGGACAAGCGCTGCGGGCTATTGCTGGTGGTGAACGGAGTGGGCTACGAGCTGCTGGTGAGCCAACGGCAGTGGCAGGCCCTCCCGACGGCGGGCGAGAACCTGGCCCTGCACGTGCACACCCAGGTGCGAGAAGACGCCTGGACCCTGTATGGCTTCGGCGAACGGCATGAGCGCGATCTGTTCCGCGAACTGGTGGGGGTAAGTGGCGTGGGTCCCCAGATGGCCCTGGGATTGCTGGGCGCCATGGCCGGCGAGGAACTGGTGCGGGCGATCGTGCAGGCCGATCTGCGCCGGCTCTGCCAGGCGCCAGGGGTGGGCAAACGCACGGCCGAGCGCCTGGCCGTGGAGCTGCGAACCCGTTTGCAGCAGCGTTTTCTGGGCCAGCTGGAGGCCAGTAGCGACGCGGATCTGGAGCTGGCGCCAGTGGAACTGGGCCATGACGCCCGCGATGAGGTGCAACTCACCCTCTCGGCCCTGGGCTACGAGGCCCTGGAGATTCAGCGGGCGCTGCGGGCCACAGCGGCGGCCGGACTGGAGGGTGGGGCCGGGGCCGATGCGTGGATTCGCAGCTGCCTGCAATGGCTGACCCGGGACATGGCCTGAACCACCGGACGTTAAGGTGGTTGTTTGAACCAATCGGGCTCAGCCTGCGTCATATCTCCCCATGCCGCTCACGACCACCAAGAAGCAGGAACTGATCAACTCCCACCAGACCCATGGCACCGACACCGGGTCTGTGGAAGTTCAGGTGGCGATGCTGAGCGAGCGCATCGGTCAGCTGACCACCCACCTGCAGCAGAACAAGCACGACTTCTCCTCCCGCCAGGGCCTGCTGAAGATGATCGGCCGCCGCAAGCGCCTCCTCGGCTACCTCAAGGGCATCAGCCAAGAGCGCTACAGCACCCTGATCAGCAAGCTCGGCATCCGCGGCTGATCCACCACCGATGGCCGGCAAGGGACTGCAGCCCACACGGGCCAAGGCCAGCACACCCAAATCCGGGTCTGCGGCCAGCAAAACCAGTCGCCAGCAGGTGATCCCTGAAGCGGTGGCCAATCGCATGGCCCGCCGCATCGCGGTCGCCACCGGCATCCCCAGCGTGCTCGGGATGGGCGTGTTCATCGGCAGCTATGTGCTGGTGAGCCGCCAAATTCTCGACATTCCCCCCGGCGCCACCCTGGTGGCTTCCGGGGCTTGTTTTTTGCTGGGGGTGCTGGGGTTGAGCTACGGCGTGCTCTCCGCCAGCTGGGAAGACCAGCCGGGATCCCTTCTCGGCAATGAGCAGATCGGTGTGAACATCAGCCGCCTGCGCGCGTCGATCAAGGCGATGCGCGCAGGCGGCTGACCCGTTTGATTCAGGGCAGTCAGCCCTAGGCCCGGATCAGCCCGCCACCAGGGGTGAACTGATCCGGGCCTGGAAATCGGCGGAGGTGAGGGTGGCCAGGGCTGCCCCAGCGTCACCCACGCAGAATTGGTGGCCGAGGCGCACAAAACGGCTCTGATCGCCGTGGCGCACTAGGGCCACCACCGGAATCCGCAGCCCCGGTTCTTCACCCGCGGGGCGATGACGATGCAGGCACTCCCGCAGCCGGTGCTGAATCGTGATGTCGGCGGCCTGCTCGGCAGGCAGCTCAACCATCAGCAGCTGGAGATCGTCGATCGAGCGGCAGTCGTCCACGATCAGCTGCACCCGATCGTCGCGGCGATCCACCGACGCCCACACCAACAGGCGCGCATCCACCATCAGGTGATCAGCCAGCCGCGCATAGCTCTTGGGGAACACCACCGCCTCGCAACTGCCGGTGAGATCTTCCAGCTGGAGCACCGCCATGCGATCGCCCTTGCGGGTGGTCACCTGACGCAGTTCGGGCACCATCACCACGGCGCTCACCTTGGCCTTGTCGGCCATCTCCTCGAGGTTGCCGAGGGCCACCGGTGAGAGCAGCTTCACCTGGCCGGCCAGCTGCTTGAGCGGGTGGTCGGAGAGATAGAAGCCCACCAGCTCCTTCTCCAGGCGCAGCTTCTCGGTAGGGGGATAGTCGGGCACCGGCGCCGCCTTGGGGGCGGTGCTCAGATCCCCGCCCGCCGCAGCCGAGGCCGCATCGCTGCTGCCGCCACCGCCACTGAGTAGATCAAACAGATTGCCCTGGCCGCTGGCCCGGTCTTTGGCGCGGGAGCTGGCCCAATCCAGCACCAGATCCAGATCCGCCATCAACTGGGCCCGGTTGGCATTGGGCTCCAGGGCATCGAGGGCACCGGAGTGGATCAGCGCTTCCAGGGCGCGGCGGTTGAGCTGCTGGCCGGGGATGCGATCGCACAAGTCGGCCAGGGAGCGGAACGGCCCATCGCTCTGGCGCACCTCAATCAACTGGCGGATCGCGCCTTCGCCAAGATTGCGCACGGCCGAGAGGCCAAACAGGATGCGATCGCCCACCGGCGTGAAATCGATGCCGGAGGCATTCACACTCGGCGACATCACCTCGATGCCCATGGCATTGGCATTGGCGATGTAGCGCTGCACCTTGGTGCTGTCGCCGGCATTCACCGTGAGCAGGGCGGCCATGTAGGCCACCGGATAGTGCGCCTTGAGATAGGCCGTCTGATAGGTGACGGCCCCATAGGCGGTGGAGTGGCTCTTGTTGAAGCAGTATTCGGCAAACAGCACCATCTGCTCGAACAGGGCCTCGGCAATGCGCGGATCCACGCCGCGCTCGCTGGCTCCCTTCACGAAGATGTCTTGGTGTTTCTCCATCTCGCTCTTCTTCTTCTTGCCCATCGCCCGGCGCAGCAGATCGGCTTCACCCAGGGAATAGCCGGCGAGATCCTGAGCGATCTTCATGATCTGCTCCTGATACACCATGATCCCGTAGGTTTCCTTGAGAATCGGCTCCAACTTGGCGTGGGCGAAGTCAATCGCTTCACGGCCATGTTTGCGATTGATGAACTTAGGGATCAGGCCCGCATCCAACGGACCCGGCCGATAGAGAGCGAGAATCGAGGAGATATCTTCCAAGGATGAGGGCTTGAGATCGCGCACGATCTGGCGCATGCCACTGGATTCCAGTTGGAAAATGCCCTCCAGGTCGCCACGGGCCAGCAGGCCGTAGGTGCCAGGATCATCGAGCGGCAGATCATCGGGATCCACCGATTCGCCGGTACTCTCCTTCACCAAATCGATGGTTTTATCGATCATCGTGAGGTTCTTGAGGCCCAGGAAGTCCATCTTCAGGAGTCCCATCGACTCCACGTCTTCCATGAAGTACTGGGTGATCACCTGACCGTCGTTGTTGCGCTGCAGCGGCACCACCTCATCGAGCGGATCGGCGGCAATCACCACACCGGCCGCGTGCACACCGAAGGTCTTGTTGGTGCCCTCGATCCGCATCGCCATGTCCACCCAGCGCTTCACCTGGGAATCGTTGAGATACTTCTCTCGGAATTCAGGAGCCGGCGTTTCCTCGCCGATCATTTCCTTGAGCTTGGCGGGCTTACCGCGCACCACCGGAATCAATTTCGCCAACCGGTCGGCATCGCCGTAGGGGATATCGAGCACCCGGGCCACGTCTTTCAGCACCGCCTTGGAGGTCATGCGGTTGAAGGTGATGATCTGGGCCACCTTCTCCTCGCCATAGCGGCGGGTCACATAGTCGATCACCTCGCCCCGGCGCTCGATGCAGAAGTCGGTGTCAATATCCGGCATCGATTTGCGTTCCGGATTTAGGAAGCGCTCGAATAGCAACCCGTTCTGCACCGGATCGATGTTGGTAATACCCAGGGCATAGGCCACCAAGGAGCCCGCAGCCGAACCGCGCCCGGGGCCCACCGGAATGCCGTTCTCCCGGGCGTAGCGGATGTAGTCCCACACCACCAGGAAGTAGGTGGGGAAGCCCATCTGCTCCATCACCTGGAGCTCAAAGCGCAGCCGCTCGCCGTACTCGGCCTCAATGGAATCGGTGGCTGCCAGCTTGAGGCGATCCCGCAAACCGTGTTCAGCCACCTCACTGAGATAGCTCACCGGCGTATGCCCCTCAGGGATCGGGAAGCGGGGCATCTGGTAACGGCCGAGGATGTCGTAGTCCCCCACCTTGTCGGCCACCTTCACGGTGTTGGCCACCGCCTCAGCAATCACCTCCTGGGGCAGGTGATCCTGAAACAGGGCAAGCATCTCCTGCTCGCTCTTGATGTATTCGGTGCCGGTATAACGCAGCCGCTTCTCATCGGTGATCAGCTTGCCGGTGAGCACGCAGAGCAGGGCGTCGTGGGCCTCCACATCCCCCACACTCAGGTAGTGGGCGTCGTTGGTGGCAATCAACGGAATGCCGAGTTCCGCACCAATGCGGGCGATCTCCGTGTTCACGATGCGGTCTTCGATGCCGCCGTGGTCCTGAATCTCCAGGTAGAAGTCGCCTGCGAACACCTCCTGATACCAGCGCGCCACATCGCGCGCCACATCCAGCCGGCCTTTGAGAATCGCCTGGGGAATCTCACCGCCGAGGCAGGCGGTGGCCACGATCAACCCTTCGCTGTACTGGCGCAGCAGCTGCTTGTCGATGCAGGCCCGGGAAAAAATGCCCCGCCCGCGCATGCCGCGCAGATGGCTGATGCTGGTGAGCTTCACCAGGTTGCGGTACCCCACCGCGTTCTTGGCCAGCACCACCAGGTGATAGCGGCGCTCCTTCTTGGGCGGATTCGGATCGTCGAGCGAACCGTTGATCACGTACATCTCGTTGCCGATGATCGGCTTGATGCCCGCCTTGCTGCAGAGCTTCAGCAACTCAATGGCGCCGTACATGACGCCGTGATCGGTGAGAGCCACGGCCGGCATGCCCAGCTCCTTGGCCCGCTCCACCATGGCCGGCAGCTGACTGGCCCCATCCAGGAGGCTGTAGTCACTGTGGTTGTGGAGCGGAACAAAAGCCAAGGGCACACCGCCACTGGGGGCAAGCCTAAGCCCGGCCCACCAGCAGTAGGGTCAGGGCACCAGAGCGCCCGTTGGCCTCTGCTCCATCACACGGGCGGCCAGCTCGTAGTGGTGGGCCACCTGCAGCAGCCGCTCTTCCTGGAGCACGCCAGTGATCAGCTGCACGCCGATCGGCAGACCCTGCTGGTCGAAACCGCAGGGCACCGAGATCGCCGGCAGGCCAGCCATGTTGGCGGGGATGGTGAGCAGGTCGGCCAGGTACATGGCCAGGGGGTCGTCGGCGTGGGCGCCGAAGCGGAACGCCGTGGTGGGAGACGTGGGGGTGAGCAGCACGTCCACGCCCTCAAAGGCCCGATCGAAATCCCGGCGGATCAGGGTGCGCACCTGCTGGGCCTTCTTGTAGTAGGCATCCACGTAGCCGGCCGAGAGGGCGTAGGTGCCGATCAGGATGCGGCGCTGCACCTCATCGCCAAAACCCTCAGCGCGGCTACGGGCGGTCATCTCCGCCAGGCTGCCGCAGCCCTCAGCCCGGTAGCCGTACTTCACGCCGTCGTAGCGGGCCAGGTTGGCGCTCGCCTCCGACGGGGCAATCACGTAATAGGTAGCGATACCGTCGTTGAAGCGCGGGCAGCTCACCTCCACCAGCTCACAGCCCAGGCTCTGGAGCTGCTCTGCTGCTGCCATCACCGAGGCCTTGACCTCGGGGTCGAGGCCCTCGGCCTCAAAGCACTCCTTGATCAGGCCCACCCGCAGGCCAGCCACCGGCTGCTGCAGCGCCGCGCGGTAGTCGGGCACCGGGGCTTTGAGGCAGGTGGAATCGCGGGGATCGGCGCCGGCAATCACCTGCAGGATCTCGGCGGCGTCGGCCACCGACTGGGTGAAGGGGCCCACCTGATCCAGGGAGCTGGCGAAGGCCACCAGGCCGTAGCGGCTCACGCGGCCGTAGGTGGGTTTGAGGCCCACCACCCCGCAAAACGCGGCGGGCTGGCGGATCGAACCGCCGGTGTCGGAGCCAAGGGAGGCCACACACTCGCCAGCGGCCACAGCAGCAGAGCTGCCGCCTGAGCTGCCGCCTGGCACCCGCTCAGGGTCCCAGGGATTGCGGCTGGGGCCGAAGGCGGAGGTCTCGGTCGAGCTGCCCATGGCGAACTCGTCGAGATTGGTCTTGCCGAGCATCACGGCACCGGATTGCCACAGGCGCTCGGTGACCGTGCTCTCGTAGGGAGGCACGAAGTTCTCCAGCATGCGGCTGGAGCAGGTGGTGCGAACGCCCTTGGTGCAGAGGTTGTCCTTGATCGCCAAGGGCACCCCAGCCAGGGGCGGCAGCTCCTCACCGGCGGCGCGGGCAGCATCGATGCGATCGGCAGCCGCGCGGGCCTGATCCGCCGTGACCTCCAGGTAGGCGTGCACGGTGGGATCAACGGCCTCGATGCGGGCGAGGTGCTGGTCGGTGAGCTCGCGGGCGGACACCTCACCCCGCTGGAGTTGCTCACGCCACTCGGCGATCCCCATCCACCTGACTGCCAGTTGGATGGACGCTATCAGTCAGGGATGGGGCGCCGGTTCATGCCGGCAGGTCGCCTTCGGTAAAGGGTTCCCCCCGGCGGGTGCGGAGCACCTCATGGTTCATGGCCGCCGGAGACTCGGCCCGCAGATCGTCGAGGAAGGCCGGCAGCTGGGACTCGAGGGTGCGGCGACGCACAAAAGGCCCATACCAATAGGTCACATCAGGCCCCTGGGTGCGGACTCTGGCCCACCAGGCGAGGCCCAGACCGTTGGCACAACGGCGAACGGGCCACAGCAGGGGATTCATGAACCAGAGGCGGCGGTGCCGTCATTCTGCCGGCTCAGGCGGTTTTGCACCGCAGCGTCACAGCTGGATATCGCCGTTAAACGAGCTGGCGGTTGCAGGGTCCAGACCCAGCTCCACCGCAGGGCTGGCCGGATCAACGGCAACCTCTGATGCAAGACCTGGTTCAGGCGCAAGCTCCGGGGCGGGCTCGGCTGCCAGGGCGGACTCAGCTGCCAAGGCGGGCAGATCAACCGCAGACTCGAGCTGCGGTTCAACGCTCGCAGCTGATTCGCCGGCAGATTCCACGGCAGCGATGGGGGCCGCATTGGGGATCGCCGGGCGGCTGATCCGCGGGGCGGGCTGGGAGCCACTGATGCCCTTCATCCAGCCGCGGCGGGCGATCTCGTACAACAGCAGGGCGGTGGCCACCGAGGCATTGAGGCTGGGGGTGGCACCACGCAGGGGGATGCGCACCAGCTGGTCGCAGGTGCG
>CAIOXF010000243.1 GCA_903862155.1 uncultured cyanobacterium
ACCCACACCCAGGACAGGATGCTCGCAATCACGGCAGAGCGGTTCGCAATGCTTGCAGGCTAGACGCCGAGGGTCTGGGGAATGCGGCTGGGGGCAACGCCCGCATCGGCCGGCACGATCAGAGTGTCGCCGCTCATGGCCTCAGGCTTGGGCAGGCCAAGGATGTCGAGCAGGGTGGGGGCAATGTCGGCCAGGCCGCCGCTGTCACGGAGCTGCACGTTGGTGCCGTGGCCCGGCAGCTTGCGCTTCTCACCCTCCACCAGGATCACCGGCACCGGGTTGGTGGTGTGGGCGGTCCAGGGCCGACCATCGGGGCCCTCCATCACCTCGGCGTTGCCGTGGTCGGCGGTGATGAGCAAGGTGCCGCCCATGCGGTTAGTGGCTTCCATGAGCCGCCCCACGCAGGTATCCACGGCGTGGATGGCCTCTTTGGTGGCCTCCATCTGACCGGTGTGGCCCACCATGTCGGGGTTGGCGTAATTGATCACCACCAGGGAATAGATGCCCTTGTTGATGGCCGCAATGCAGCTGGCAGTGAGGTCTTGCGCTGACATCGCCGGGGCCTGGTCGTAGGTGGCCACGCGCGGGGAAGGCACCAGATGGCGATCTTCACCAGGGAACGCCTTCTCGATGCCCCCATTCATGAAATAGGTGACATGGGGATATTTCTCGGTTTCGGCGGTGCGGAACTGGCGCAGTCCGGCTTCGGAGATCACTTGGCCCAGCAGGCCGTCGAGGGATTCGGGTGGGAAGGCCACGGCCACGGGCAACCCCTTCTCGTACTGGGTGAAGGTCGCCACGTGGAGCGGGTCGATCCAATCGCGGTTGAAGCCATCGAAATCCGGCAGCACCAGGGCGCGGATCAACTGGCGCACGCGGTCGGGGCGGAAGTTGAAGCACACCAGGCCATCACCAGCCTTGATCACCCCCTCGCCGAGTCGAACCGGCTCCAGAAACTCATCGCCCACATCGGCGTCGTAGGAGGCCTGGATCGCCGCCGCAGGGCTGAGCCCACAGGGTTCGCCGGCTTCAGTGAGCAGGCGATAGGCCTTTTCGGTGCGCTCCCAGCGGTTGTCGCGGTCCATGGCCCAGTAGCGGCCGCACAGGGTGGCGATGCGTCCAACGCCGGCTTCGCTGATCAGTTCTTCCACCCGCGCCACGAAGGCCGGAGCACTGTTGGGGGCCGTATCGCGGCCATCCGTGATCACGTGGATCACCACATCACGGATGCCCCGGCCAGCGGCCCAGCGCAGCAGCCCACCCAGATGCTCCACGTGGCTGTGGACGCCGCCATCGGAGCAGAGGCCCACCAGGTGAAGGGTGCTGCCGTTGCTCAGCATCCGGTCGCCCAGGTTGTTGAGGGCCTCGTTGCTGAGGATCGAGCCGCTGCGCACGGCCTGGCCGATCCGCACCAGTTCCTGGCGAATCACCCGGCCCGAACCGATGGTGAGGTGTCCCACCTCGGAATTGCCCATCTGATCATCGGGCAGGCCCACGGCGCCGCCGCTGGCTTCGATCAGGGTGTGGGGATAGGCATGCCAGAGGGCGTCCATCACCGGGGTATCGGCGGCCCGGATGGCGTTGTGGTTGGCGTCGTGGCGGTAACCCCAGCCGTCGAGGATGCACAGAACGACGGGAGCGATGGGGTTGGAGCCCTTCAGGCTCGCTTCACTAAGACCGGAATGGGACCCATAGCTGGGTTGGCGGCTGGCAGCCTCACCACCTTCTGCCGAACGACCGGTGGAACTGGCGTTGGAACTGTGCTGGGAGGGAATTGCTGTCACCCGTCTCTTAATCGCCAGGCTTGCGTTGAGACGCCCGATCAAAACGCCGATGGGGCGCTGGATCAATGCCTTCCAATGCCAACCTACAGGCTGGACGTGGGTCTCCCTGCCGTGATCCCCGCTGCGTCAGCCTTTGGTCACACATGGCTCCGGCCGCCCGATGACCCGCCTTGAACTGCTCACGGCCCAGGAGCTCGGCCGCACCCTGGATCGCCTTGCATCACAGATTCTGGAGGGAGTCGCCGACCCCCGGGAGCTGGTGCTGGTGGGGATCCCTACCCGAGGGGTGGCGTTGGCCGATGTGCTGGCCGCCCGGATTGAGGCGATCGGCGCTCAGCCGGTGGAGCGCGGCAGCCTGGATCCCACCTTCCACCGCGACGACCTGGAGCGGGTGGGCACCCGGCTCAGCCATCCCACCGCCTTGCCCAGCTCCATTGATGGTCGGGTGGTGGTGCTCGTCGACGACGTGATCTTCACCGGCCGCACCATTCGAGCGGCGTTGGAGGCGTTGCAGGCTTGGGGGCGGCCCCGGCGCGTGGCCCTGGCGGTGATGGTGGATCGGGGCCACCGGGAGCTGCCGATCCAGCCGGACTACTGCGGCCGGGTGGTGCCCACCAGCCGGCAGGAAATGATCGAGCTATGCCTGCAGGCGATTGATGGCGAGGAAGGGGTGTTCCTGGTGCGCCCTGGCGCGGATCAGGCGGCCTGAAGCTCGTCGCCGCGGAAGTGGGCACGGAATTTGCCGAAGGCCACCACCACGGGAAGGGTGGGGCTGATCACCCGGCCCTTGTAGTCGTTGAGCACCGACACCACTTCGCCTTCCTGGCCCATCAGATCGAAGGCCTGGCCGCGGTGCTGGGGATGGTGAAACACCACCACGCTCTGGCAGACCTTCACCCGATCACCTGGCTGCATCGGAGCGCATCCCTCTGACGGCGCCAATCTTGTCACGCGCTCAACGCTGGCAGGCGGATTCCGGACCGGCCTCCACCACCTTGCCTCCGAGGGCCTGGCAGGCGCTCTGGAAGGCGCGCCACTCATCCATCCCCTGGGCGATGCGGCGCTGCACTTCCGCATCCAGCTGTTCCGCAGGCACCGTGTGAGGAAGGGCGCCATGGCCATCGCGCTCCACGTGCTGCCGCTCAAGGCCGGTGATGCCCTGCTCCACCTGCTTGCGCAGTGCGGCGCTGCGCTGCTTCCACCAGGGGTGGTCGATGCGGTTGAGGGCATCGAGGGCCTCAAACCAGCGCTTCTGGCCCACCAACTTCGTGGCCCGTTCCAGCTGCAGGCGGTTGCGGGTCCAGCCCTCGCGGAGGCGATCGCCCACGCTGGTGCCATCGGCCCGCCGGTCTTCGCCCATCGCTGCCAGCAAGGCCAGGGCGCCGTTGAGGTCGCCGTCGCGGTAGCGCACCAGGGCGCGCTGCTGCAGCTCCTCCTGCCATTGGATCAGCCGCCGTTCATCGGCTTTGGTGCCGGCGTTGGAATTCACCAGTTGGAGTTGCAACTGGAGCGCCTCGGCCCACTGCTGTTCATCCCAGAGCTGCTGGGCCCGGCGCCGCCGGCAGGCGCCTTGCTCGCCGTAGGTGGGGCCGCCCAGCCAGCGCAGGGCTTCGAGCTGGCTGCCGTAGCGCAGGCAGGCCTCCAGATCCCCCCGGGCTGCGGCCTGCTCCAGGCGGGTTGGAAGCTGGCGCTCCCACCAGTACACCCCGCCCACGCCAGCGGCCACCAGGCCCAGGGTGAGGCCCAGCCAGAACCGGGGCAGCCTGTTCCGGCGCAGGGCCAAGGCAGGGGGAGCAAAACGATCCAACCGTTCTATGGAAACGCCAGCCGCAAGGGCAGGGCGCGAGGTGCAGCGCCGGTGGCGTCCACCGACTGCCGGGGGCGATCAGCGCACCGGGCCCATCGACTGGGAAGGGATTTCAGCGTCGGTGCGCAGGTCGTGGCCGCTCAGGGTGAGCTCCCCCTCGGTGTTGATCGCGAAACACAGGCGCAGGCAGTCTTCGCCCTGAACGCCGGGGGGCTCCAGCGGTAGGGCCTGGGGTTGTTGGGCCCAGGGCACCACGCGGGCGGCGCCGGCCGGCCGCTGGCGCAACACCGGCAGCCCGTTCTCGAACACCACCTCGGCCCGTTCCTCCGCCATCGGCTCCCCCAGCACCAGCTCCAGCTCGCGCTGACCGTCGCGGCTGGCGGCCAGCACCAGCTCGAGGGGGTTGGCCGTGGGCCATCCCTGCCCCGGCAGAAAGAGTGGATGCCAACGGTGGGTTCCGGCGCGCTGATCCCAGCAGCGCAGCGACACGCCATGGCTCAGAACGTCTTGCAGGCGCAGGCCCGGCGTGAGCGCCAGGGCGCCGAGGGCGACAGCTTCCACCGGACGCTCCCCCCGGATGGGTAGGCCCGGGCAGCGCTCCTGCAGCCATTGGTGAATGATCGGCATGCGACTGGCCCCACCCACCGGCAGCACGGCAGTGATGTCGCGCAGCCTCAGGCCGGCGGCGCGGCCGGCGGCCAGCACCTGCTCCAGCAGCTGATCCAGCTGGGCGATCAGGCCGTGATCCTTCAGCAGCTGGTTGAGCTGGGCGCGGTTCAGCCGCAATTCATGGCTGGTGCCGTCAGCGTCGCTCCAGAGGGCCAGAGCCTCGTTGTGTTGGCTGAGTTCACACTTGAGCCGCTCCGCTGCCTCCAGCAGGGCATTGCTTGGCCGTGCGCCCGGCACCAGGGCAGCGGCAATCCAACGGTCGATGTCGCGCCCACCTACGGCCAGGCCGGCCTTGCCCACCACCTGGGCGGTGCGCAGGGTCTGGCCGCTGCGTTCCAGATCCCGGCCTGCGAACCGCAGCAGTTGGGCGATCGGTGCGGCTCGCCCCTCACCGCCCTGGAGCGTCACCAGGGAGAGATCCACCGTGCCGCCGCCCAGATCCACCACCAGCACGGTGCTGCCGGGCGCTAGCCCTGCGCCGATGGCGGCGGCCGTGGGTTCATCCACCAACGCCAGCTCAGGCACAGGCAGATCCCCGCAGGCCTGCAGCAGCCACTGCCGGTAGGCCCGGTAGGTGTCGATCGGGGCGGTGAGCACCAGCCGCTCGGGCTCAACCCCGTCGGGGAGGGCACGCCACAGCTGCTCCAGCAGCAGTGCCCCCACGGCCTCAGGGCTGAGCAGCGTGGCGTGGGGTTCGGCCGTGGGGGCACCGATCCGGCGCTTGAAGTCGCGATGGAGCTGGGGCCCGTCGCTGCCGGCCAAACCGGCCTCCTGCACCTGGCGGCCGATCAGCGGCCGCGGACTGCTGGGGCCCGGCAGCCACACCAGGCTCGGCACCAACGGTGGATCGGCCAGGGCATAGGGATGGAGGGGCAGCAGCGTTGGCGTGCCGCCGGTGGGAAGCCAGGCCACCACGGTGGTGCTGCTGCCCAAATCGATCGCCAGGGTGCCCCGCATGGGCCCCTTTTAGCCGCCGGCTAATCTGAAACGACTGTTAGGTGTTCTATGCAGAGCGGTGTTCAGTTGAATCCGAAGGAACTGGCCCAGCGCGCTGAAAGCCTGATCCGCCACTCCAGCAACCGCTACCTCACCACCGTGCGGATCGCCTTCCGCGCCAAGCAACGCCGCTTCGACGACTTCGACGGCCTGATGGATGAGGTGATGGTGAAGCCCGTGCACCGCGCCATCATTGAGCTTTCCGACGAGCAGGACCAGCCCGACCTGCTGCCTGGTTGATCCCGCCTGATGCAGGTGTTGGAAGGCGAGGGGTGGCGGTTGCTGGTGGATCCAGCCCGCCATCCCTTTTCTGTGTTGATCGGTGGCGACAGCTGGGCGGCTGAGTTCAGCTGGGCTGAGGCAGCTGAACTGCGCCAGTTGGCCGGGGAACTGGAACGGCAGCTGGTCGCGATCGCCGATCAGCTGATGCCCGAGGAATCCATCGCCCTGGAGCTCGAGCGCGACCTCAACCCCGGCAGCCTCTGGATGGAGCTGGAGGGCGATAGCCAGAGCTGGAGCCTGCGCTTTGTGCTCACCCCGGAGCTGGGCCGCCGCGGGCTGGAGGCGGGCTGGGGCCCGGACGCCAGCGCGGCCATTTGCGCTGCCCTGCAGGGCTTGGCCATTAACGCTGGGCCGTGAGGCGGTGCAGGGCGCTGTAGTCGAGCCCGTCGATCGCCGTTCCTGCGGCCTGCTCCAGCAAGACGGCCAGGCCGTCGAGGCCCGTGGTGGTGAGGCCCTGCTGCCGGGCGCTGGCCAGGAACAGCCGCAGGTCTTTGCGCAGGTGGGCGGTGGGGAAGTTGGGATTGGCGAAGTCGTTGGCTAGCAGCTTCGAGAGCTTCTTGTCGAAGGTGGGCGCGTAGAGAGCGCTGCCCCGCAGCAGCTCCATGAAGGCCCCCACATCGCCGCCGCTGTCCTGCACGAGATGCAGCGACAGGCTGAAGGCGTGGGTGAGGCTCGCGATCAGCTGGTTGAGGGCGATCTTGGTGATGAGCCCAGCCCCCACCGGGCCCAGCAGCCGTGGCGCCGGAGTCAGTTGCCGCAGCAGGGGCAGGGCCTCCTTGAACACCTCCGGCTCACCCCCGGCCATCACTTGCAGGGTGCCGGCCAGGGCTTCGGGCCGGCTGCCCAACACAGGAGCCTCCAGGAACCGCCCGCCTCGCTCGCTCACGGCGGCCGCCAACTCCTGGCTTTCCGATGGAGCAATTGTGGCCATGTTGATCACCAGCCGGCCGGCCAGGGCCCCACCGGCCTGATCGATCAGCACCTGCCTGCACACCGCCCCATCGCTGAGCACGCTCACCACCACCTCCGCTGCCGCGATGGCATCGGCGGCGCTGGCCGCTGCCTGGGCACCGAGGGCCACCAGGGGGGCGAGGCGCTCGGGGTGCCGGTTCCAGCCCTGGAGTGATTCCCCTTGCTCCAGGAAGCGCTGGCCGATGGCGGTGCCAAGCAGGCCGGTTCCAAGCAGGGCGATGGTCACGGCTTCGGGATCAAGGGTGCCTTCAGCATGAGACAGCCAGCCCATCGCTTCCCCCAATTTGGCGTTGATCAGCCCTGCTGATCCTTGGTGGCGGATTGATCCCTCCCCAGCGGGGCCAAGCGTTTTCCACGGGTTTTCCGCAGGCTTCGACCCCTGGTCCCATCGCTGGCGGTGGAAGCTGGGGAGAACGTCCCCACTGGTGTTGGTTGGACTTGACAGGGCCTGGGTGTGGCGTCTGTTGCCGCCTCATGCTTCCCGGTTGGCCTGGGGAAACCTGCGGGGAGCCTTGATTCTCACGACAAGAGGAGGAGAGATCGGCAGTTCCCCACCGATTTGACGCCACTGGACCGGTGTGGGGAACTGATGGCCACTACGGGGATCCAGGGATGGGTGATGCAGGGCTGGGCACAGGCGGCACGGTGAGTCTGCGGGCCGATGTGCCTGCGCCCCTGCTGGCTTCGATGCGCGAGTTCATCGATCGCCATCCCAACTGGGATCAATACCGCCTGGTGCAGGCGGCCCTTGCCGGCTTCCTGGTGCAGAACGGTGCCGCCAGCCGCGACCTCACCCGCTGCTATCTGGCCAATTTGTTCCCGGGGCGTTCGAACAGCTGGCAGTAGGCGGCCGTGAGCGTGCATAGGGCCAGGGGCAGGGTCACCACTAGCCCGGCTAGCAGCAGCAGCACCCCGGCCAACAGCATCAGGCTCACCACCAGCAGAAGGCCCAAGGCCTGGAGCCAGTGGGGATCAATGGCCCTCCGGCCGCTTTGCACTGCCGCCAGGGGCATGGCCCGTCCCAGCACCGTGATCGGCAGGCAGAGCACCTGGTCTGCCGCCAGATAGATCAGCACCGCCAGGCGGGCTACCAGCGGCAGTGGCGCCAGCAGGGGCTGCAGCAGGGAGAGCAGCGCGCCGGTTGCATCGGCGAGTTCGCGCACTCCCCAGAGCACCAGGGCGATCAGCGCCAGGGTGCCGAGGCTGCGCCCCATCGCTGGCCAGTCGGGTTTGAGCATCAGGCGCATCGGCACCGCCCGCCCCTCCAGCGCGGCCGAGGCTCCCCGCAGGAGCCCCACCAACAGCCACAGACCGCTCACCCCCCAGGCCAGCAGGCTCGCTGCCGCCCCCAGCACGGCGGCTGGTACCGGATCGCCAGCGGGCGTGAACAGGTCTGAGGAGGTTTGCCGAAACGCCAATTGGGCCAGCAGGTTCAATCCACCGGCCAGCAGGGCAAACCCGCTGAAGGTCCAGGGGCTGCGGCCGTAGGCATGCCAGCCCTGATCCACTGCATGGCGGATGGCGATGGGGGCATCGCTGCAGGGCTGGAGAGGCTTCAACCCGCCTCCAGCAGCGTAAGCAGCCGATCGGCGGTGGCCTTAGGCACCGGCAGGATCGACAGCCGCGTGCCGCGCTTCACCACCCCCAGCTCCTCCGGTCTGAATTCCTCGCGCAGCACGTCCAGGCTGAGCAGGGCTGGGAAGTGGCGTACGTAGCGCAGGCGGGCGCAGTCCCAGCGGGGGGCCTCCGGTTTGGAGGCCGGGTCGAAATACTTGGAGTTGGGGTTGAACTGGGTGGGATCCACCAGGCCCGTTCCCACCACTTCCATCAGACCCACGATGCCGGGCGGTTTGGCGTTGGAGTGATAGAAGAACGCCTGGTCTCCAGGCTGCATGGTGCGCATGAAGTTGCGGGCCTGGTAGTTGCGGATGCCATCCCAGAGGGTTGTGCCTTCCCGCTGCAGATCATCGATGCCGTACACATCCGGCTCGCTCTTCATCAGCCACCAGGCCATCGCGTTTCGGCCCAGCGGCCCCATGAACGGGCGGATCGTATTTCAGATCACAGCGCTTCCGTTGACACGACCAATGTTCGGGCTGAACACTCGGGGCGTCAGTCCCTGTCATTTTCCAGGCCCATGCAGTACGGCTCGATCATTCAGCACGGTGCGAGGGGATTCACCCGCAACGCCTGGGTGCTGGTGGGTTTTTCCGTCGTTTATTTCATTGCCATCGGCGTGCTGTCGCTGCTGGCCTCCAAGGTGGACGACGGCCTCAGCGGTGCCAATCCCCAGCTGTGGCTGCTGATTCCCTATCTCCTGCTTCTGCTGCTGCAGGTGGTGGTGCATCTGGTGGGCAACATCGCCCTGATCCATGGCGCCCTAATGGCGGTCAAGGGACAAACCTTCAAGTTCGGCCAGCTGTTCGCCGTGTCCGGAGAGATCTTCAATCTGTTCGGATTCCATGTGTTCTCGTCGATTGCGGTGCTGGTGGGTCTGCTCGCCTTCGGCATTCCTGGCATTTACCTGGCCGTGGCCTACTGGTTCGCGGCCTTCGTGCTGGTGGATCGCCGCGTGGCCTTCCTGGATGCCATGGCCCTCTCCCGCACCCTGGTAACGGCCCGTTGGTTTGACATCGCCGTCTTCGTGGTGGTGGTGGGCGCCATCTCCCTGTCGGGGGTGATCGCCTGCGGCGTGGGCCTGTTCGCCACCGTGCCCCTGGGCGTCTGCGTTGGTGCCAGCGCCTACCTGCAGCTTGTGGCCCAGAAGAGCTGAGCGCGCGTCTTGCTCAGAGCGCCAGCACGAGCTGTCGGAAATGGTCGCCGCGGGCTTCGAAGTCGCTGTACTGATCGAAGCTCGCGCAGGCCGGCGACAGCAGCACGACTTCGCAGCCCAGCTTGGGAGCCAGTTCAGCCGCCAGGGGAACGGCGTCTGCTAACCCCTCACAGCGGTGCACGTCACCCCCATATCCGCCGCCGCTGAGCAGGGTGGTGAACTCATCCGCCGCCGCCCCGAACAGCACCACGGCGGCTGCTTTGGCCTTCAGGGCCGCTACCCAGGCACTGGCGTCGCCGATCTTCGATTGGCCGCCGGCCAGGGCCACCAGCGGACCCTTCAGGGCTTTCAGCGCCACTTCTGCGGCGTCGTAGTTGGTGGCCTTGCTGTCGTTGAACCAGTGGATGCCGCCGTGCTGGCGGATGCGCTCCAGTCGGTGCGGCACTCCAGGAAAGGCCCCAAAGGCTTTCTCCATCTGGGCGCCGCTCAACCCCGCCCGAAGGCAGGCTGCCGCGGCCATCAGCAGGTTCTGGCGGTTGTGGTCGCCCGGCATAGCCAGGCAGTCGGCCTCCATCAGATCGATTGGGAGTTCTCGGCTCTCGCTGCGCTGCCACACCCGCCCGTCCTCGATCCATAACAGCGGCTCGATCTCAGGGGGGAGTGCCCCGCGAGGCCCGGCGGTGATCCACTGCACAGGCTGGATCCAGGTGCCGGCATGGGCGCGTAGGTCGGGGTCGTCGGCGTTGAGGATCCGCACGGCGCTGCGCTCCAGCAGGCTGCGTTTGATCGCGCGGTAGGCGTCCAGGGTGCCGTGGCGCTCCAGGTGATCCGGGGTGAGGGTGGTCCAGATGCCCACCGCCGGGGCGATTTGGGGGTTGGCCTCGATCTGATAGCTGCTCATCTCCATCACCAGCCAGTCAGGGGGCTGGGGTGCCTGAAGGCAGCGCTCCAGCACCAGTTCGGCGCCAGAGAAGCCCACGTTGCCGCCCATCGGCGCGTTCAGTCCCGCTTGCTCCAGCACGTGACTCACCAGGTGGGTCACGGTGGTTTTGCCGTTCGTGCCGGTGATCCCGATCCAGGGGGTGGCGCTGCTGGCCTGCCAGGCCGGCAGTAGATCGCCCTGCACAGTGATGCCCCGCTCCCGCAGGGCCTTGAGGGTGGGATGGTCCCAGCGGATGCCCGGGCTCACCACCACCGTGGATCCGGCTGGCAGGGGGTCCAGGGCCTCCAGGGTGAGGGGCACCCCCAAGCGCACGTCGATGCCTTCAGCGCGCAGGGCCTCAGCCCGGACCTGCAGCTCAGGTGTGTTGTTGCTCTCGATCAGTTGAACCGGCCGGTTTTGGGCTCGCAGCAGCCGGGCCACCCCGATGCCGGATCGCGCCAGCCCCACCACAATCGTGAGCTGAGCGGAATCAGACACCGTCAATGGAGCCAGGTTCAATTAGAGGAAATGGGCGATACTGGAATCGAACCAGTGACTCCTACCGTGTCAAGGTAGTGCTCTACCTCTGAGCTAATCGCCCGAGCCATTGCAACCTAGCAGTCACCGGTCCAGGCATCTTGTGGGCGGGTCCAACTCAGCGCCGTACCGCAGGTCAGCGCTTTACCAGGATCACCCGCCAGCGGTCGCGTTTGGTGAGGGCCATCTCTTCCACCAGCAGCTCGCCCCGCCCTTCCAGCTGAACCCGATCGCCCGCGGTCAATTCGCGGCTGGGACTTGTGATCGGCGTCCAGTTCAGCCGCACGACTCCCTGGCGGATCAGTTCGGCCATGCGGCTGCGCGACATGCCGAAGCCAGCCGAGGCCAGGGCGTCGAGCCGCAGGGAGGCTTCCACGCTGGTGAGCCGCTTCTGGGCCCGCTGCGCCGGCAGTTGCAGCTCGCTGATCGGACGGGTGCTGAGCTCTACCGGCACGGTGCGCACCTGGGCGGTGCTGCCCTGCAGGCGAGCCGCCAGCTCCGCGGTCACGATCGCCTGGGCGCCGCGATCGCCGCGCATCCAGATGTCCCCCAGCTCGCCGGCCTGGGCCCCTGCTGTCCGTAGGCCTGCCCGCACATCACTCGGCTCGGCCGGATCAAACAGGAAGTTGCCGCTGATCTCCAGTCCCTCCAGTTCCGTGGGCACGGTGGGGGGCTCGAGGCAGCTGTCGGCGCGCTGCAGCAGCAGCCGGCGGCGTTCGGCGCCTGGGTGGCCGCCCTCGCCATGAAGGCTGAGTTCGCTTAGGGCTCCGAGCCGCTGTTCCGCCTGTTCGCGCAGGTCGGCTGGCAAGAAGGCAGTCCATACCGGCGTCCAGGTGCGCAGGGCCTCCTCGGCGGCTGCGATCACCGGTTCGAGGGATGCGGGATCCGGGGCTCCCTCCAGCAACTCCTTGCGCGGCAGCATCAGCTCTCGCCCAGGCGCACCACCGCCTTGGGCCGCCCCTGCTGCAGGGTGGTCCAGGGCATCTCCACCCCGTCGAGGGTTTCCACCAGCAGCAGCCAGTTGCCTTCTTCCAGCCGGTTGCGCAGGCTGCGGATCCGGTCGTCTTCCTCGGAATTCACCGACGCGGCTGCCGCGAAGCTGCCCATCCAGCCCGACCCCAGGCCCAGCAGGGCTCCGATCAGGTGCTGGCTCCATTCGCCGAAGTAGGCGAAGGTGTCGAGATCGGTGATGTAAGTGAAGGTGAGCCCGGCCATGAAGCCGAACGGAATCAGCCAGCGGGCCATGCTGCGCTGACGCGCTTTGCGGGCCGCGGCGGGATCGAGCCGCACGACCTCGGCCAGCGGCGTTTCGTCTTTCCCGATGGCCACCAGGCTCGCCATCGGGGGCTGCACGTTGGCGAGCTTGTCCCTCAGTTGCTTCAGCCGCTCGCGGTTGTCGAGCACCAACACCACGCTTGTGGCCAAGCCCTGCCCCCTGCCGCCGTTGGGCGGCTTGTCAGAAAGGTTGATTCTGGCTGCTCACTACACTTCACACCCGGCTCTCCCACCACCCCGCCGGGCATGACGAAGGTTCTGGTCTCCGATCCCATTGACCAGGCGGGGATCGACATCCTCTCCCAGGTGGCCACAGTCGATGTGCGCACCGGCCTGTCGCCTGAGGAGCTCAAGGCCATCATTGGTGAGTACGACGGCCTGATGATCCGTTCGGGCACCACGGTGACCGCCGACATCATCGAAGCGGCCGACAAGCTGCGGATCATTGGCCGCGCCGGCGTGGGCGTCGACAACGTCGATGTGCCCGCCGCCACCAAGCGCGGTGTGCTGGTGGTGAACTCCCCCGAGGGCAACACCATCGCCGCGGCTGAGCACGCCCTGGCACTGATGCTTTCGCTCTCGCGCCACGTGCCCCATGCCCACGCCAGCACCATGGCCGGCGGCTGGGACCGCAAGACTTACGTGGGCAACGAGCTCTACAAGAAGAAGCTCGGCGTGGTGGGCCTCGGCAAGATCGGCTCCCACGTTGCCCGGGTGGCCAAGGCCATGGGCATGGAGCTGCTGGCGTACGACCCGTTCGTGTCGGCCGAGCGCGCCCAGCAGATGCAGGTGAAGCTGCTGCCCCTGGCTGATCTGTTTGCCCAGGCCGACTACATCACCCTGCACCTGCCCCGCACCCCAGACACCGAGAACCTGGTGAACGCGGAGCTGCTGCGCACCATGAAGCCCTCGGCGCGTCTGGTGAACTGTGCCCGCGGCGGCATCGTGGATGAGGCGGCCCTGGCCGAGGCCGTGGAAAACGGTGTGATCGCCGGTGCTGCACTCGATGTGTTCGCCAAGGAGCCGCTGGTGGCGGATTCACCGCTGCGCAGCGTGAAGGAGCGCCTGGTGCTCACCCCCCACCTGGGTGCCAGCACCGAGGAGGCCCAGGAAAACGTGGCCATCGACGTGGCCGAGCAGATCCGCGACGTGATCCTCGGCCTTCCCGCCCGCAGTGCCGTGAACATCCCCGGCCTCAATGCCGAGGTGATGGAGCTGCTTAAGCCCCACCTGCAACTGGCCGAAACCCTGGGCCAGCTGATCAGCCAGCTGGCCGGTGGCCAGATCAGTGAGTTGGAGGTGCGTCTGCAGGGCGAATTCGCCGCCCATCCCGCCCAGCCCCTGGTGGTGGCGGCCCTCAAGGGCATGCTCTCCACCGCCCTGGGCGACAGCATCAACTATGTGAACGCCTCCCTGGAAGCCAAGGAGCGCGGCATCCATGTGCTCGAGGTGAAGGACGATGCCGCCCGCGACTTCGCCGGTGGTTCGCTGCAGCTGAGCTGCAAGGGCTCCAACGGCAATCACCTTGTGACCGGTGCCGTGTTCGCCGATGGTGAATTGCGCGTCACCACCATCGATGAGTTCCCGGTGAACGTGACCCCCAGCCGTCACATGCTGTTCACCCGTCACCGGGACATGCCAGGCATCATCGGCCAGCTGGGTTCGTTACTGGGCCAGCACAACGTGAACATTGCCTCGATGCAGGTGGGCCGCCGCATCGTGCGGGGTGATGCCGTGATGGTGCTGTCGGTGGACGATCCCATCCCCTCCGATCTGCTGGCTTCGATCCATGCGATCAACGGCATCCAGGAAGCCCATCCGGTGACCCTCTGATGGCGGCTCTGGCCTGGTGGCGGCTGGAAATGGCCGCCCTCCCGGAGCTGGAGGAGTCGATCATCTGGAAGCTCAATGCCCTGGGCATTCCCCGGGTGGCCGTACGCCATGCGCCGGAGAAACCCCAGGATCGTCAGCTGGTGGCCTGGTTGCCGGAGATCGACTGGCCCCAGGCCGAACGGCAGCAACTGGAGCACGCCCTGGAGCCCCTGGCGGCCACCTTCGGTATGGAGCTGCCTGCCATCACCTGGGCCCACCAGGTCGATGAAGACTGGAGTCTTGCCTGGAAACAGCACTGGGAGCCCGATCCGGTGGGCCAGCGCTTGCTGATCCTTCCCGCCTGGCTGGAGCTGCCGCCGGAGCATGCCGACCGTCTGGTGATTCGCATGGATCCCGGTAGCGCATTCGGTACCGGCAGTCACCCCACCACCCGCCTCTGCCTGGAGGCCATCGAGCGCCTGGCCGATGCGCGTGGTTCTGCGGCAGGGACGGCCCCGAGCCTCGGCCCGATCCGGGTGGCTGATCTTGGCTGCGGTAGCGGCATCCTCGGCATTGCGGCCCTGCTCCAGGGCGCCAGCACCGTGGCGGCGGCCGATACCGACACCTGGGCCGTGCGCGCCACCCGCGACAACGCCGCGGTGAGTGGCTTCGAGGATCGCCTGCAGGCGGCCCACGGTTCGGTGGAGGAACTGGCGGCCCTGCTGGAGGGCCAGCCGGCCGATCTGCTGCTGTGCAACATCCTGGCGCCGGTGATTGAGGCGCTCTGTCCCCAGTTCCACACGGTGCTGGCCCCCCATGGTGTGGGCCTGCTGAGTGGCCTGCTGGTGGATCAGGCCCCTGCCCTCATCGATGCTCTGGCCCGCGAGGGCTGGTGCGGGGAACTGGCGGTGGAACAGGGTCGCTGGGGCTTGATGATGTTGCATAAGGCACACTGATCTGTGCCTTGGCTTTGATTGGGCTTCCCGCGCAGGTCCTCACAAACCGGCGGGAAAGGGCTGCGGCGGGAGTATGAATGGCGAGTCCTACAGGCCCGGTGCGCCGGGTGCCTGTGAGCCCCAATCCCTTCCATGGCTTCCTACAAGGTCACCCTCATCAGCGAGGCAGAGGGCCTCAACAAGACCATCGAGGTTCCCGACGACCAGTACATCCTCGACGCCGCTGAAGAGCAGGGCATCGACCTCCCCTACTCCTGCCGTGCTGGAGCCTGCAGCACCTGCGCCGGCAAGATCACCGCTGGCACCGTCGACCAGTCCGACCAGAGCTTCCTGGACGACGACCAAATCGAAGCTGGTTTCGTGCTCACCTGCGTCGCCTACCCCACCAGCGACTGCACTATCAAGACCCACGCTGAAGAAGAGCTCTACTGAGCCCTCTGGCGAGGCCCCTGGCGGTCTTGCTCCCCAGAGTCCGATCCGCCACCCTTCGGGGTGGCTTTTTCATGCCCCGACCACTGACCTCCTCTTCCTCCGTCCTGTCTGCCGCGGCGGCGGCCACCGGGCTGCTGGAGCACGGCAGTGAGCATGCCAGCCCCGGCGGCCAGTACAGCTTTCGGGTGCTGGGCCCCTGCTGCCGCCTCTTCGACCGGGAAGAGCTGCCCTGGCCCTGTTGTCGGCTGGCCTGGCACAGCAAGGAGCCGAGCTGGCGGCGGATCGGCCGGCGGTTCGTCGCCGACCTGGCGGCCCGGCGCTGCCCGTCCTATGCCGTGGAGCTGCTCCAGCCCGGTGCGCGCCCCACCCGCACCGTGATCACCCTGTTCCCGGTGCGCCTGCAGGCTCCCTTGCAGGAGTGGTGGTACAGCCGGCTACCCG
>CAIOXF010000244.1 GCA_903862155.1 uncultured cyanobacterium
CGGTTTCTCAAGCGCTGCGCTCCACGGCATGGCCGCTGAGCTGGGCTCAGACATGCCCTTCTGCCTCCATGGCGGCACCCAGCTCTGCTTCGGCAGGGGTGAGGTTCTTGAGCCGGTGAGCGTGGCTGCGGAGACGCTACCGGCCGTGCTGTTGATCAAGCACCCGGCATCCAGCGTGAGCACACCCTGGGCGTATGGCCGCTGCCGTGAGCTGCGGGGCGACTTCTATCTGGAGAGCGAGAGCGATTTTGAGCAGCGCCGCGAGGCCCTGCGCGGCGGGCCCCTGCTGCAGGCCCTGGCCGGGGAGCGGCCTCTGCCCACGATCCGCAACGATCTGCAGCCGGTGGTGGAGCCGGAGGTGGCCAGCGTGCGCGAGGGATTGGCCCTGCTGCGCCAGGCACCGGAGGCCCTGGCGGTGGCGATGAGCGGCTCGGGCCCCAGCCTGTTCGCCCTGTTTGCCGATCTGGAGCAAGCGGAGCAAGCACGCGCTGCCCTGGCTCCGGCCCTGGAGGCAGGGGGCTTTGAGGCTTGGTGCTGCCGCTGCAGTGGCTCGGGTGTCAGCCTGGGCTGATCAGAGCCTTCGCCCGCGCCGGCCCATGAGTGAGCCCCAGGCCCCAGCGCCCCAGCCACAGCGCCGCAAGGGGCCCCTCAGTTTTCTCTCCGGAGCTCTCACCAGTGCCCTGCTGTGCGTGGTGTCGCTGCGGGTGAGCAAGGGGTTGGCGGTCTACTTCGCGCTCCATCCCCCCACCTACTCCTCCCGGATCGGCCAGAGCATCGCCACGGCCCTGAAAACCCTCCTGGTGGGCATGGGGTTTCTGGCCACCTTCAGCTTCGGGTTCATTGCCGTGGGTCTGGCCCTGGTGTTTGTGCGCAGCGTGTTGCCGGGCTCCACGCCTGCAATTGCTGACGGGCCTGCAGCCGACAGCGACCAATCGCCCTAGCGTGCGCGAGCAGTGCCCCCAGCCATGACCGCCAACGACCTCGGCCTGCTGATCACCTTGCTGCTGCCGGGAATGCTGCTGTCGGTGCTGATTCTCTCCACCTTCGCCGCCGGCGGCTGAGCAGATCAGCGCTGCCGTGGGCCTGAGATAGGTTGGGCCCCGACCGGTGACCGCCCCCTGTGGCCGAAACGCTGCTGTTCAACGCCCTGCGCGAAGCCATCGACGAGGAGATGGCCCGCGATCCCCACGTGTGCGTGATGGGCGAGGACGTCGGCCATTACGGCGGTTCCTACAAGGTCACCAAAGATCTGTGCGAAAAATACGGCGAACTGCGGGTGCTGGATACCCCGATCGCCGAGAACGGCTTTACGGGTATGGCTGTGGGTGCCGCCATGACCGGCCTGCGGCCGATCGTGGAAGGCATGAATATGGGCTTTCTGCTGCTGGCCTTCAACCAGATCTCCAACAACATGGGGATGCTGCGTTACACCAGTGGCGGCAACTACACCATCCCTGCGGTAGTGCGCGGCCCCGGTGGTGTGGGTCGTCAGCTGGGTGCCGAGCACAGCCAGCGCCTCGAGGCCTATTTCCACGCCGTGCCCGGCATCAAGATCGTGGCGGTGAGCACTCCCACCAATGCCAAGGGCCTGATGAAGGCCGCAATTCGCGATAACAATCCAGTGCTCTTCTTTGAGCATGTGCTCCTCTACAACCTCTCCGAAGACATCCCCGAAGGCGACTACATCTGCGCCCTCGATCAGGCTGAGGTGGTGCAGGAGGGCACCGACGTCACGGTCCTCACCTACTCGCGCATGCGCCACCACTGCATCAAGGCCGTGCAGCAGCTTGAGCAGGAGGGCGTGAGTGTGGAGTTGATTGATCTGATCAGCCTCAAGCCGTTCGATATGCAGACGATCTCCCGTTCGATCCGCAAAACCCACAAGGTGCTGATCGTGGAAGAGTGCATGAAGACTGGCGGCATCGGCGCCGAGCTGATGGCCCTAATCACCGAGCAGTGCTTCGACGAGCTCGATGCCCGTCCGGTGCGCCTCTCCTCCCAGGACATCCCCACCCCATACAACGGCACCCTCGAAAATCTCACGATCATTCAGCCCCACCAGATCGTGGATGCCGCCAAGGCCCTGAAAGCCGGTCAGGTCTGAGATGGCACGCCAACAGGGGTGGGTGGCCCTGATCCTTGCCCTGGCGATTGCGTCCGGGGCTCTGTTGATGAGCTTCCCGCTGCAACTCGGCCTCGATTTGCGGGGCGGTAGTCAGCTCACCCTGCAGGTGCTGCCGGCTGGTTCGATCAAAACCGTTCAGAAGGAGCAGCTTGAAGCTGTCAAAGAGGTGCTCGAGCGGCGCGTGAACGGTCTTGGCGTGGCTGAATCCACGCTTCAGACCGTTGGCGACGACCAGCTCGTGCTCCAACTCCCCGGTGAGCAAGACCCCACCCGAGCCGCCAAGGTGCTGGGCACCACAGCCCTGCTCGAGTTCCGCGCCCAGAAGCCGGGCACCGAGCAGGAGATGCAGGCGCTGCTGAAGCTCAAGCGCCAGGCCCAGTCGGTGTTGGGTCGCGCCGAGGCCAAGGCCGACGCTGCCGCCAACGGCACCACCCCGCCCCCTGATGTGCAGCTCAAGGCCGAAGAGCTGGCTAAGGCCCTCCAGGGCTTGGGGATCAGCGTTCCACCTGGCAGCAGCGAAACCGAGCAGCTGCAACTGCTGCTCGACACCGTGAACCAGCGGATCGTGGCCCTCTATGAGCCCGCCGCCTTCACCGGCAAAGACCTCACCAGTGCTGGCCGCCAGCAGCAGCAGACCGGCACGGGCTGGGATGTGACCCTGGCCTTCAACCGCGACGGTGGTGAGCGCTTCGCCGAACTCACCAAGAGCATTGCCGGCACGGGTCGATTGCTGGGGATCGTGCTGGATGGGCGCTCCATCAGTGAGGCCAGCGTGGGCCCTGAGTTCAAGGCCGCCGGTATCACGGGCGGGGCGGCCAGCATCACCGGCAATTTCACCGCCGATGAGGCCCGCGATCTGGAAGTGCAGCTGCGGGGCGGCTCCCTGCCCCTGCCGGTAAAGGTGGTGGAAGTGCGCACCGTTGGGCCTTCCCTGGGTGCCGAGAACATCCGCACCTCCTTGGTGGCGGCCCTCTCCGGCCTGGCCCTGGTGGCGGTGTTCATGGTGATCGTCTATCGCTTGCCCGGCGTGGTGGCTGTGGTGGCGCTGGCTCTCTATGCCCTGTTCAACCTGGCCACTTACGCCCTGATCCCGGTCACGCTGTCGCTGCCTGGGATCGCCGGTTTCATCCTGTCGATTGGCATGGCGGTGGATGCCAACGTGCTGATCTTTGAGCGGGTGAAGGAGGAGTTGCGCAGTGGCAACACCCTGATCCGCTCGATTGATACGGGTTTTTCGCTGGCGTTCTCCTCGATCCTTGATGGCCACGTCACCGGTCTGATCAGCTGCGTGGCCCTGTTCACCCTCGGCACCGGCCTGGTGAAGGGTTTCGCCGTGACCCTCGGCATCGGTTTGCTGCTGAGCCTGTTCACCGCCCTCACCTGCACCCGCACCCTGCTGCGCCTGCTGATGGGCTATCCCAGCCTGCGCCGTCTTCCCTACTTCCTGCCCGCGGCCCAGTTGCCCGCCAGCGCCTCATGACTGCCACCCCTGCGCCGGGACTCCCCACGATTCGCTACTTCCGGATCAACCGTCACCGCAAGCTGGCCTGGTGGGGCTCTGGCCTGGCCACCCTGCTGAGCGTGGTGGGGTTGGTGTTGTGCTGGCTCTCCCCCTCAATCGGAGCACCGCTGAAGCCGGGCCTGGATTTCACCGGTGGCACCCAGATCCAGATCCAACGGCAGTGCAACCAGGGGCAGTGCTCCCCTGTGTCGGCCGCCCGGATCCAGGAACGGCTGGCCAGCCTGCAACTGCCCGACGACGAAGACGGCACACCGGCGCCACGGCTTGAGAACACGCTGGTGCAGGTGCTCGACCAGGGCCAATCCCTGGTGCTGCGCCTTCCCACCCTGGCCCCTGCCCAGGGTGCGGCCGTCGTCACCGACCTCAACGCCCTGGTGGGGCCCCTCCAGGATTCCGGGACGGGCGTGAACACCATCGGACCCACCCTCGGAGCCCAGTTGCTGCAGAACAGCGTGGTGTCGCTGGGGGTGAGCTTCGCGGCTATCGCCGTGTACATCGCCTTCCGCTACGACCGGGTTTTCGCCTTTTTGGCCCTGCTCTGCCTGGCCCACGATGTGCTGATTACCTGTGGTGTGTTCGCCTGGCTTGGCCTGCTTCGCGGCGTGGAAGTTGACTCCCTGTTTGCTGTTGCCCTTATCACCGTGGCCGGCTATTCGGTGAACGACACCGTGGTGGTCTTCGACCGGATCCGGGAGCAAAAAACCGCGCTGAGCGGTCTCCCGATGGCCGATCAGGTGGATGTCGCTGTGGATGCCACGCTCACCCGCTCGCTCTACACCTCGTTCACCACCCTGCTGCCGTTACTCGGCCTGATCTTCTTCGGCGGTTCCAGCCTGTTCTGGTTCTCCGTGGCCCTGGCGATCGGCATCGGCGTGGGCAGTTGGTCGAGCATTGGTTTGGCGCCCACGCTGCTGCCCGTCTTCTCGCGTCGCTGATGCAGGCCCGTGCCGCCCTTGTGCCGGCGGCTCTGGCCCTGCTCGCTGTGTTCGACTTGCGCGTTGAGATCCAGTTGTTGCTGGATCACTTCACCTGGTCGGCCTTGCTCCATGCCATCGGCAATCACCCCCTGGCGGTAGCTGTTCTGGTGGTGACACCCGGATTGATCCGATCAAACAGTCGCCGGGCTTGAGCGTCTTGCTCCGCCCGGGTGGTTCTGGTCTGATGGTTCAGGTCGAGAGAGTCAGGTCCAGCGATCCATCACTTCGCGCACCACCACCTGTTCACAGATCACTTGCAGCACCACCACGAGCGGCAGAGCCAGCAACAGGCCCGGCAGCCCCAGCAGTGCCCCCAGGCTGAGCTGGGCCATCAGGGCCACGGTGGGAAGAAGATTCACAGTGCGGCTCAGCAGCAGCGGAGTCAGCAAGAAGGCTTCGCCGTTCTGCAGCACCAGCCGCAGCACGAGCACCTGCACCACCTTCGCCGGCGACACCAGCAGCGCCACGGCGAGGGGCAGTAGGGTGGCGGCCGTTGGCCCGATGGTGGGCACGAAGGTGAGCAAGCCGCACACCAGCCCGCTCAGCAGGGCCAGGGGCACCTGCAGCAGGGCAAGGCCGCCCCAGGTGAGCAGAAACACGCTGGTGGCGGAGATGGTCATGCCGGCCAGCCAGCCCCCCAGCGCCTGACGGCACTCGGACAGCAGCCCCTGCATCTGGGGCCGCCAGAACCGCGGCGTGATCGCCACCACCAAGCGCTGATGGCTGCGGGGATCGAGGGCGAGCAGGATTGCAAGCAGGGCCATCAGCAGCAGCTGGATCGTGCTGTTGGCGGCGCCGCCGGCAAAGCCCAGCACCTGGGCCCCCAGGGGCTGGAGCCGGTCCCAGCTATCGAAGCCCATCAGCTGGCGTTCCAGATCCGGAATCCAGCTCACCTGGCCGGCCAGGCGGCCAAGCCGTTGGATGACCACCGGCACCAACTGGGTGAACTGCTGCACCTGTTCGGCCAGTTCCGGTAGCAGCAGTTGCCCCAGCCCGCCCCCGATCAAGAGCAGCGCCAGCAACACCACCAGCAAGGCCAGCGGCCGGTTCAGGGGCACGAGCCGCCGCAGCCAGGTGATCGGCACATCGAGGGCCACGGCCAGCACCACGGCTCCAAACAGCACCAGCAGCACCCAGCGCAGCTCCCAGGCCAGCAGGCCCAGCACCACCAGGGCCAGGCCGCCGAGGATTCCGCGGCCGTTCATCGACTGGTCTCCAGGGGGCTGCTCTCAAGGCGGCGCCGCTTCCAGGGATCGAGCACGTCGTGGATCAACACCTCCCGTACCAGCACCTGGACGCACACCGCCAGGGGCAGGGCCAGCAGCAGACCCAGGGGGCCGAACAGCACGGTGAACAGCAACTGGGCCGCCAGGGTGAGCCCCGGGAGCAACTGCAGCTGGTGATGCATCACCGAGGGGGTGATCACATAGCTCTCGAGGTTTTGCACGCCGATGTAGAGAGCGAGCACCGCCAGAGCTTTCCAGGGCGTTTCCAGCAGCGCCACCGACATCGGAAACACCGTGCTGAGGGTGGGGCCGATATTGGGGATCACATTCAGCAGCCCTGCCAGTACGGCATTGGCGGCCACCAGTTTCACCCCCAGCAGCCACAGCCCGATGGCGGCGAGTGTCCCCACGCACACCGAGCTGATCACTACGCCCACCATCCATGCGCTGAGGGCGTTGCCGCAGAGCACCAGTACCTGTTGGAACCGCCGCCGATAGAACGAGGGCACCAGCAACACCGCCACCTCGCGGTAGGCGATCGGTTGCAGTGCCACCATCAGGGCCACAGCCAGCACAAAGATCAGCTGCACCACACCGGTGCCCAGGTCACCGGCCAGGCCGAGCAGCCGCAGCACCCCGCCGCTCAGCTGGGGAGTCACGCCCGGCAAGGGTGTGGTGTCTTGCTGGAGCAGACCGTCGCGCAGCCAGGCCAGGCCGGGATCATTGCTTCCGTAGAGCATCTGGCTGGCATTGGCCAGCCCCTGGCGCAGCAGGCTGAGCAGAGAGAGAGCAGCGGCCGGGAGTTTCTGCAGGAGCTGGCTGAACTGATCCACGAACGGTGGAATCACCACCGTGGCGATCAGCAGCAACGCCACCGCCAGCAGCAGCAAGGCAAGGACAACCGCCTGGGGCCGGGAGCACCCCAGCCGATGGCGCACCAGGTCGATCAGGGTGCAGAGGGCCTGGGCCAGCACCAGGGCTGCGAACAGCAGCACCAGGTAGTCGCGCAGGTGCCAAAGCAGCAGCAGGGCAGCGGCCAGCGCCAGCAGGCCCAGCCACTGGCCAAAGCCCATGGCGGCGCCGTTACGGTCTGGCCCAGCCCTCAAACCCACCGGATGCCTCAGCCTTCAGCGTCGTCGGCCTGGTCTTTGCCACCAGAGAAGCCCAGGTCGTGGCTGTCGGCGTAACGCTGGGCAAAACGCATGAAGCGCTCGAAATCTTCGGTGCTTTTCCAGGTGTAGGTGGCTTCCAGGGCAAAAGCCTTGCCATTCACAAACCGGGCCACCACCTCACGGGTCACCAGCTCACCTTCCTCATCGAGCATGAACATGCCGGCGATGTCACCCATGGTTTCGGGCGCCAGGGCATCGGGCTCCTCGAACACGAACATCGCCTGACCGGTGCGGCCATCGCGGGAGCGGGTGAGCCGGATATCGGGCACGACCGGTTCATCCACACCGCGGAAGAACTGAATGGCTGCGCCCATGCCGATCGGGTTAAAAACTGATCCTAGGCAGCGGTTAAGGCGGTGCCTCGCAGTCCGTTGCCTCGCAGTGGTGGAGCAGCAGCGCGGCGGCTTCGTCATCGCTCAGGTCCTGCACATCGAGGCGGGGTACCGCGTTGCCACCGCGCTGATCCACCTCGTGGTCGTAGCAGCGGTCGTAGTAGTCGAGCATCTGGCGGCAGGCCTCAGACCAGTTTTCGCAAGCAATGGC
>CAIOXF010000245.1 GCA_903862155.1 uncultured cyanobacterium
TGAATACCAGGGCCGGCGCACGGTTTTGCTCCGCGACACATACAGCGTGAGCGAACGGGAGGTGGGCACCCCCAGGGCATGCATGAACTCCTGCGCCAGAAACTCGCGCACGCTGGAGCGCAGCACGGCGCGTCCATCGGCACCGCGGCAGTAGGGCGTGGGGCCGCCGCCCTTCAGCTGCATCTCCCAGCGCTTCCCGTTGAACACCCCCTCAAACACGGAAATGGCACGGCCATCGCCGTAGCCATTGCCGGTGCCAAACGGACACTGCTGGATGTATTCGGTGCCGTAGATCGAGAGGGCATAGCCGGTGGCCCAGCCAAACGGGCGCATCGGCTCCGTTGCCACGCTGATGTCGCCAGAAAACAAGCGGCGGAACTGCTCGTCGTGGGCCAGCGCTTCGCTCAGACCCAGCTCCTCAAACAGGGTGCTGCTGTGCGCCACATACTCCGGCTCGGGAATCGGCGTGGGCTTCACCGGCACGTAATGGCCCGAGAACACCTGGCGGGGGCGGTGGTCTTCACCATCCCCGGTGGCCTGCGGATCCGGATGGAGCGCCTCCATCAACGAATAGTGGGCCTGTTGGGTGAACTCAGCGAAGGTGGTGGTGGGCACGGATCGTCCGGATATTGAGAGGCCTGGGGATGCACCTGCACCTGACTACCAGGGCAGCACCTCACCGTTGGAATGCCAGAAGGTGCCCGAATTCTCGAGGGTGAGGCCATCGATCCGCGCCAGCAGCCCCCGCACCGCCGCCTCCGGGCTGATGCCATTGGGGTTGAAGTTGATCATGCGCGTGCGCACCAGGCCCGGATGCAGGATCGCCACCGCGATGCCGCGAGGCTTGAGGTCTATCGCCAGCGATTTGCCGGCGATGTTCAGCGCCACCTTCGACATGCGGTAGCCATACGAGCCGCCGGAAGTGTTGTCGTCGATCGAGCCCATCCGGCTGGTCATCAGCGCCAGCTTTGCGCCGCGGGGCATCTGATCCACCAGAGCCCGCGCCAGCAGCAACGGCGCCAGCGCATTCACCTCAAACTGCCGGCGGATGCTGCCGGCATCGAGATCCTCCAGCCCCATCGACTGCAAGATGCCGGCGTTGAGGATCACCCCATCGAGCGGCAGGCCGTCCAGGCGCTGCACCAGCTCAGCAATGGCTACGTCGCTGCTCAGCTCGATACCCGCCTCGATCCGCACCCCCAGCGCCTCCAGCTCCGGCGACGGCTCACGGCACACCGCAATCACCTGATCCCCGCGCGCCTGCAGCTGCCGGCAATACTCCAGCCCGATGCCACGGTTCGCCCCGGTCACCAAAAACGTGGCCATCCGCCTCTCGCTCGCCTGAAGCCATCCTGTCGGGCTGGAGCCATAGCCGTAGCGTTGCGCAGCTGGGCCTTGGGCCGTGTCGCTGGAGCAGCTGCAGGCTTTCCTGGCCCACGTGCAGGCCAACCCCGCGCTGCGGCAGCAGGTGGTGGATGCCATCACCGCCGATGAGGTGTCGCGCCTCGCGCAGGAACTGGGCTACGCCGTGTCGGGCAGCGACATCCTGCGCTTCTCCGGCCGCACCGCCGCCGGCGTCACCGTCACCCGCATCGACCATCCCGGCGAATACCCCGGGCGCTACTACTGAGCAACTCGGCCACCCCAAAACGGGGTCAAGCCACCCCTAACATGGGTGAAAGAACTCCGTGCGGGGGTAGTCCCTCGCCGACGGCCGTGAACCCAGTGCTTGAAGCCTTGTTCGGCAACCGAACCGCCGCCTGCGTGCTGCTGTTTTTGCAGTGCTACGGAGAAGGGCATGCCCAGCGCATTGCCAACACCTTCGGGTTTGGACTGAACATGACACAAAGACAACTGAATCGACTGGAAGAAAACGGAGCACTTGTTAGTCGCCGCCTAGGAAACATGAGGCTCTTCAGCTTCAACGAACGAAACCCAACTATCCAAAACCTGCGCACCATGCTGGGAAGAGAACTCAGCACCCTCCCAGAAGCAGACCAGGAGCAGTATTTCCGGCAGCGGCAACGCCCCAGGCAAACCTCCAAGCCTTTGGTGGTCCATGGCTGAAATAACTCCCGACA
>CAIOXF010000246.1 GCA_903862155.1 uncultured cyanobacterium
CCGGTGCGCCATTCGCTCTCCCCGGCGATGCACAACGCCGCCCTTCAGCAACTGGGGCTGAACTGGGTGTATCTGGCCCTGCCGGTGCACCCCGAGAAGCTGGAGGTTCTGGTGGAGGGCCTGGAGGCGATCGGCTGCCGCGGCCTGAGCGTGACCATCCCGCACAAACACGCCGTGGCGGCGCTGTGCCGGGAGCTGAGCCCCCTGGCCCGGCGGGTGGGCGCCGTGAACACCCTGATTCCCCTGGAGGGGGGCGGTTGGCACGGCACCAATACGGATGTGGAGGGGTTCCTGGCGCCGCTGCGGGATGGGGGCTGGGGCGGGAAGGACGCGCTGGTGCTGGGCTGCGGCGGCAGCTCCCGGGCCGTGGTGGCCGCGCTGGTGGAACTGGGCTTTGAGCGGATCACCGTGGCGGCCCGCCGCCGCGAGAGCCTCGAGGCCTTCGCCGCCGACTGCCGCACCTGGGCGCCCCAGCTGCACACCCTGGAATGGGGCGGTGATGCCACCGCAGCAACCAGCCCGTTGTTGCCCGTGCTGGCGAACGCGGCCCTGGTGGTGAACACCACCCCGGTGGGCATGGCCTCCGCCAGCGATGCCGCGGCAGCCGAGCAGTGTCCGCTGAGCAGCGCCGAGCTTGAGGCCCTCGATCCTGGCGCCAGCGTGTACGACCTCATCTATATCCCGCGTCCCACGCGCCTGCTGCAGGCCGCCGCCGACCGCGGCTGCCGCACCTACGACGGACTGGAGATGCTGGTGCAGCAAGGGGCCGCAGCCCTGCGCCTATGGAGCGGCAACAACGCAGTGCCGGTGGACGCCATGCGGCTGGGAGCCCTGAGACAACTGGAAGGCGGCCACTAGCCTGCGGGCACGCTCCCACGCCAGCTGCCCCATGCAGGCTCCACCGATCTGGCAACGGCTGCTGGCCGCTGCGGCTTACCTGCTGCCCTGGAGCGATGCCATTCCCTTCGGCCGCGCCCTGTTCGGGCTGTTTCCGGCCTTGCAGTGGCTAAGCCTGCCGGCCCTGCCGATCGCCGTGGTGGAGCAGGCGGTGCCCTTCGGCGGCCTGGTGCTGTTTCTGGTGCTCTACCTCGCGGTGGTGCGCAACGGCCAGGTGCCCTACCTGATCCGCTTCAACGTGCTCCAGGCGATCCTGATCGACATCGTGCTGGTGCTGGTGGGGCTGGTGTTCCAGGTGCTGATCAGCCCGCTGGGCAGCGGCTTCGCCGTGCGCACCCTGAGCAACACGGTGTTCCTCGGGACCCTGGTGGTGGTGGCCTTCGGCGTGGTGCAGAACCTGCGCGGCAAGGACGCCGACCTGCCCACGATCTCCGAAGCCGTCCGCATGCAGCTCTACTGATCAGCTCTCCAGGGGGGGCAGTAGGTCGCTGCGATAGGTTGATGGATCCGTCGCTGGTGGGACTTGTCCCGCTGGCCGCTGCCAAAGCTTTCGTCTGGCGACCATGACGCAGCCCTATTACGAAACCATGTACATCCTTCGTCCGGACATTCCGGAGGAAGAGGTGGAGAGCCACATCACCAAGTACCGCGATCTCGTGACCGAATCCGGTGGTGAAGTGCTCGACTGTCAGATGCGCGGCAAGCGCCGCCTGGCCTATCCGATCGGCAAGCATCGTGAAGGCATCTACGTGCAGCTGAACCACAACGGCAACGGCCAGCACGTGGCTCCCCTCGAGCGCGCCATGCGCCTCTCTGAGGATGTGATCCGCTACCTCACCGTCAAGCAGGACGGTCCGATGCCCGCCCCCCGCAGCATCCCGATGGTGAGCGGTGAAACTGCCGCCGCCGAACCCGTAGGCGTCTGAACTTGTAAAGACTGAGGCGAATCTGTAGTGTCCGGCCATGGAGCCGGAAGCAAACAGAGATTCCCTCCCCCCCGAACCGAAGTGGTCTTCACCGGCCGCTTCGGTTTTTGCATGGGCGCAACACAATCTCCCACCCACAAACCAGAAGCAGCGACTGGCCCAGCCTCCCCAGCCCGCGGCGGAAGCACTGGCCCTTCAGCAGCGGCTCCAGCAGGAACGCGATGAAGCGCGGGCCGAGCTGGCCGCCATGCACGAGCTGCTGGAGGACCTGCCCCAGATCTTCGAGCGCAAGTTTCAACAGCGCTTGAAACCGATCCTCGAAGACAACGTCCAGCTCAGGAGCCAGCTGCAGCAGCTGCAGCAACTGCAGGGCTCACCCGAGCCGGGTCGTCAGCCCCAGCTGCCCCCCATTCCTCGGAAACCAAGGATCCGCAAGGCCCTGCGGCACGCCTTCGGCCTGCCCTCGTCTGATCCTCAATCAGACCAGCAGGCCGCTTGAACGCACCGCCGGGCGTCAGCCCCGGCGGGACGCCGCCCAGAGGCGGGTGGGCAGACCCCACACATAGATGAAACCCTCGGCCGCCTTGTGGTCGAACTGGTCTTCGGCGCCGTAGGTGGCCATGTCGGGCACGTAGAGGCTGTTGGTGGCGCTGGTGCGGCCCACCACCGTGGCGTTGCCCTTGTGCAACTTCAGCCGCACCGTGCCGTTCACGGTGAGCTGGGTGCGGTCGATGAAACCGTCGAGCGCGTCCTTGAGCGGGCCATACCAGAGGCCCTGATACACCAGATCGGCCCACTGCTGCTCCAGCTGACGCTTGGTGCGCAGCACGTCGGCGGCCAGGGTGAGGCTCTCGAGCTCCTGGTGGGCCTTGATCAGCAGCAGCAGACCCGGAGTTTCATAGATCTCCCGGCTCTTGATGCCCACCACCCGGTTCTCGATCATGTCGAGCCGGCCAAAGCCGTTGCGGCCCGCCACTTCATTGGCCTTGCGGATCAGGCTCACCGGATCGAGGCGCCCCCCATCGATGCTCACCGGATTGCCGTTCTCAAAACCGATCTCCACCACCTCGGGCTGATCGGGAGCCGCATCCACGCTCACAGTGAGGGCGTAGATCTCCTCGGGGGGCTCCACGTTGGGATCCTCCAGGGGGCCGGCCTCAATCGAGCGGCCCAGCAGGTTGAGGTCGATCGAATAGGGCGACTTCTTGCTCACCGGTGCGGGGATGCCACAGCGCTCGCCGTAGGCAATGGTTTCCTCCCGGCTCATGCCCCACTCGCGGGCGGGGGTGAGCACCTTGAGTTCAGGGGCCAGGGCACCGATGGCCACGTCGAAGCGCACCTGGTCGTTGCCCTTGCCGGTGCAGCCATGGGCCACGGCATCGGCACCCACTTCACGGGCGATCTCCACCAGACGGCGGGCGATCAGGGGCCGGGCCAGGGCGGTGGAGAGGGGATAGCGGCCTTCGTAGAGAGCGTTGGCGCGGATTGCCGGGAAGGCGAATTCGGTGATGAAGGGTTCGATCAGGTCGCCCACGATCGACTGGCTGGCGCCGGAATCGAGGGCCTTCTGGCGGATCGGCTCCAGCTCATCGCCCTGGCCCAGGTCGGCGGCGAAGGTGATCACCTCCTCCACGCCCCACTCCTGCTTCAGGTAGGGGATGCACACGCTGGTGTCCACACCGCCGGAATAGGCCAGTACCGCCTTCTTCGCCCGACCCATCAACGCGTCTCCTGCGCTCAATCGTTCGATTCTCTCCCTTCGGCCTCGGGCACAGGCCAGCGCAGCAGCAGCACCACGGCCATCAGGGCCGGCGGCCCGAGCACCAAGCTCCACACCAGCGCGGGGTTGATCACCAAGGGCTCAGGCCAGCGCTCGCCGGCAGCCACCAGCGCCGCACTCACGGCCAGGGCCAGGGCCCAGGAGCGCAGCACGTTACGGAGCTTGGCAAGAGGCATAGCGGTATGGTGGTGGATTGGCCCCAAGCCACACGCGAACAGCGAGAAGAGAACCGCCCGCATGAGCACTCTGGCCTCCAGCGGCGCCAGCCGCCTCGACAGCGTCAACCCCTCGCTCACCCGCTACCAGCGCATCGAGCCCGCCCCGGTGCTGCCCCTGCGGGACGAGCCCGACCTGCTGAGCTGGCTGGAAACCAGCGGTCGCCTCGTGGCCGACGAAGACACCGCCGCCGCGGACGTGAGCACCGTGGAAGAGGAGGAGCTTTCCGCACTGATGGGCGAGAAGGAGGACTACAACCAGGCCGACGAACAGCCCGAGGAAGACTGGGAAGACTGAGGCCTGGGAAAAACCGAAAACCACGGGGGACACTGGGGGCGCCTGGCCCCCACCCCTTGGCCTCCGGTTCGCATCCATCTCTCTCGAAGCCCAGCAGCAGCCGCGTGGCCGCGGCGCTGCTGGGCTTTCTGCTGCTCGCCGCCTGCGTGGTGAGCGACGCCCTGGTGCCCAACTCGGCGCTCACCGTGCCACTGCTGGTCACAGCTCTGGTGGCAGCGGGCACCACGGCCTGGGGGGTGCCGCGGCTGCGGCGCCTGAAGCTCGGGCAGGTGATCCGCCAGGAGGGGCCCCAGGCCCACCACAGCAAGGCCGGAACGCCCACCATGGGCGGTCTGCTGGTGGTGCCGGTGGGGGTGCTGATCGGCGGACTGATCACCCCGCAGGATCCAAGGCTGGTGGCCGTGGCGGCGATCACCCTGGCCTACATGGCGATCGGCGCCATCGACGACTGGCGCAGCCTCACCAAGCGCACCAACACGGGCCTCACGCCCCGGGGCAAGCTGCTGCTGCAGGCCGGAGCGGCCGTGCTCTTTCTGCTGTGGGCCTGGCAGGGCCAGTGGCTGGGCGGGCCGGAGGCCGGCACCATCGCCCTGCCGCTGGGTTGGCTGCTGCCGATCGGCCTGCTGATCTGGCCCCTGGGCCTGTTTGTGTTTCTGGCGGAGAGCAACGCCACCAACCTCACCGATGGCCTCGATGGCCTGGCCAGCGGCTGCGGCGCCGTGGTGTTCACGGGCATGGGACTGCAGCTGATGCTGCGCGGCCATGAAGGCGACCCGGCCCTGGCGGCGTTCTGCGTGGCGATGGCGGGCTGCTGGCTGGGCTTTCTGGCCCACAACCGCAACCCCGCCCGGGTGTTCATGGGCGACACGGGCTCGCTGGCCATGGGCGCGGCCCTGAGCGCCGTGGCCCTGCTCTCGAACAGCCTCTGGCCCCTGCTGCTGATGGGCGGGGTGTTCCTGGCCGAGTCGCTGTCGGTGATCGTGCAGGTGTGGGTGTTCAAGGCCACCAAGAACCCCGCCACCGGCCAGGGCAAGCGGGTGCTGCGCATGGCACCGCTGCACCACCACTTCGAGCTGGGCGGGCTGGATGAGCAGCAGGTGGTGATCCGGTTCTGGGGTGCGAGCCTGTTGCTGGTGGTGCTGGGGCTGGGGCTCCTGCCCTAGCCCTCCAGCCAACGTGTGCCCTCACCATGGCCTACTTCACCTGGAAGGAAACCGGTCTCACCAGCGACTGCGCCAGCCTGGAAGCGATGGCGGCCCGGTTCGAGGAATCGGCGGCGCTGATGCGGCGCATGGCCGATGAGGGCTTCCGGCTGGAGCGCCACAGCGACGGCCAGCGCATCACCCACCCCGATCCGGCCGTGTTCGAGGCCTACGGTTTCGTGAGCGAGGAGCCGCCCGTGCGCCAGCTCACACTTCTGAGTGATGCCCGTGAGTGAAGCCTGTGAATGAGGCCAAGCTGAATTAGGCGCGGCGCAGATAGCCGATCACCCACACCAGCACGAAGGCCAGCGATGAGGCGCCCAGGTAGATCAGCGCCCACTTCTGCAGGGTGGCGATGTCCCAGCCGAACAGCAGGCCATTGGCCGCATCACCGGCCGTGGCGTAGGCCAGCACAGGGCTGAGGGCGGCCAGCGCAGCGGTACCCAGATCCCCAGCCATTGCCATCACCCGGCCACTGCCTGATTGCCGCCTCTCTCTAGCAGCTTGAATCGGGCCCAGCACTGCCCCGCTCCGATGGCAACACCGGCTCTTCCCCGCACCCTGATGCTGCTGGGCAGCGGCGAGCTGGGGAAGGAGGTGGCAATCGCCGCCCAGCGGCTGGGCTGCCGGGTGATCGCCGTGGATCGCTACCCCGGCGCGCCGGCCATGCAGGTGGCTGATGCCTGGGACGTGATCCCGATGACCGACGCCACGGCCCTCAAGGCCGTGGTGCGCCAGCACCAGCCGGATCTGCTGATTCCCGAGATCGAGGCGCTGGCGGTGGACGCGCTGGCGGAGCTGGAGGCCGAGGGCACCACGGTGATTCCCACGGCGCGGGCCACGGCGGTGACCATGAACCGCGACCGCATCCGCGATCTGGCCGCCCGCAACCTGGGGCTGCGCACGGCGCGCTTCGCCTATGCCGAGAGCGCCGAAGAGCTGGCCGCCGCCGCCGCGCCCCTGGGCTGGCCCGTGGTGGTGAAGCCGGTGATGAGCTCGTCGGGGAAGGGGCAGAGCGTGGTGCAGGGGCCGGAGGGGATCCAGGCCGCCTGGGAGGCCGCCATGGCCGGGGCCC
>CAIOXF010000247.1 GCA_903862155.1 uncultured cyanobacterium
CCCCACACCCACCGGCCGCTACGCGGTGCTCAACAAGGTGGTGAACCCCCAATACCAGAGCACCAAAAGCGGGCGGATCAACCCCAAGATCGGCGCCAACAGCCCCCTGGGCGATCGCTGGATGGGATTCCTACAGAGCGGAAAAAACCAGTTCGGCATCCACGGCACCCCGGCCGCCTGGTCGTGGACTGTCACCTCCCGGGCGGCCGTGACGAACGGCTGCGTGCGGATGCTGCGGCCCCACGTGCAGCAGCTATTTGATCAGGTGGAGGTGGGCACGCCCGTGATCGTGACCCGCTGATCTGCAAGAGCTAGCCGGCGGGCCAGCGCCCGGGCCATACCATCACGGCTGGCCAGACCCCGCAGCCGCTCGAGGGCCAGCCCGGTGTTCGGCAGTCCATGGGGCAGGGCACCGACCTGGAGGGCGGGCACATCGAACACCGGCACCTGCCGCAGGCCATTGGGGCTGAGCTGATCCTCCAACTGGGCCAGCTGGGCCTGCAGCGGCAGCCACACCAGCTCACCGCGGCGGCAATCGCCGAGGGGCGTGTCCACACCCTCCGCCCCGGCGATGCCGCGCTGGAGGTCTTGCAACGTCACCAAGCCAATCGCCCAGGGGCCTTCGGCCACCACCACGCAATGGCCATGGGCCGCCACCAGCCGGGCCAGGCCTTCGCGGGCCGGGGTGTCGGCCGGGAGCACCAGGGGCGCCTCGGGCTCGAAGGCCTCGGCCACCGGCACGGCGGCCAGGTTGCGCCGGCGCTCCTCTTCCACCAGATCGGGCCCTAGCAGCCCGGGATCGGTGAGCCCTTGCCAGCGCTCCACTAGGGCGGCGCTCAATCCAGCCGCTGCCATCAACGGCAGCACGATGCGGATGTCGTGGGTGAGCTCGAACAGCAGCAGCAGGGCCGTGAGGGGGGCGCGAGCGCTGCCGGCCAGGACCGCCGCCATGCCCACCATGGCGTAGGCCGGGGGCTCGGCCACCGGCAAATGCAAGCCGCTCTCGCCTAGCAGCTGGCCATAGCAACTGCCCAGCACGGCCCCTAGAAACAGTGAGGGTGCAAAGCCTCCCCCCACAAAACCAGTGGCGTTGCTCACCCCGGTGGCCAGCAGCTTCACCCCCAGCAGCACCAGCAGGGTTACGAGCGGGATCCCCCCGTCTCGGCCCAGCAGCGCCTCGATCGTGTCGTACCCCACCCCCAGCACCTGGGGAAACCCCAGGGCCATCAAGCCCACGGCCGCGCCGCCCAGGGCCGTAGGAAGCCCAGGGGGCAGGCGGCGCAGCAGGGTTTGCAGGCGCTCGCTGCGGCCCCACGCCAGCAGGCTGATCAGGGCCCAGCTCATCAGCGAGGCCACCAGGCCCAGGCCGAGATAGAGCGGCAACTCCAGGGGGGAGCGCACCTCATAGGCCGGTAGCCGCAGGATCGGCTCATCTCCCAGCAGCAGCTGGGTCACCAGCGATGAGGCTACGGCCGCCACCAGCACCGCCCGCAGGCTGGGGCGCCCCTGGATCGCGCTGAAGCTGCCCTCGAAGGCAAAGAACACCCCGGCGATCGGCGCCTTGAAACCCGCCGCCAAACCAGCCGCCGCACCAGCAGCCACCAGGGCCTTCTGGCTCTGGGGCGTGAGGCTCCCGCGCAGGGCCACCCACAGCCCGAGGTTGCCGCCGCTCTCCACGCTGGGGCCTTCCGGACCAAGGGAGGCGCCGCTCCCCAGACTCAAGGAAGCACCCAGCAGTCGCAGAAAGGGAAGCTTGGGCTCGGCGGCCAGCGACCCATCGGCCATGGCCATCAGGCTGGGCAGACCCGGACCGATGTCGCCGCCGTAACGGCGCAGTAAACCCATCACCAGGCCGCCCACGGTGGGCACCACCACCACCGGCCAAAGGGCCACCCAATCGGGCAGGGCCGCCGGCAGTGGTGAGGCGGGCAGGGGCGGGGGCTCGGGAACGGCCGGTGGCGGAGGCAGAAACCCCAGCCCCCCGAGACCGATCTGCAGCAGCGATTTCAGCGGCGTGCTTGTTTCCGGCGCCGGCGGTGGCAGGGGGAGGGGCTCAGGGATCGGCGGGGCACCGCCATGGCCCACCTGCAGCAGGCCCTCAATGAACGGACCAAACAGTCCGTTGTTGATGAAGCCAAGTAGATAGTGGAACCCCACCACCGCCAGCCCCGTGAGGGCCCCCACCAGGGCAGCCCACGCCAGCAGGCTCCACTGGAACGGCAGAGACCGGGGCTCGGCCTCAGGCTTCGGGGCGGACCGTGGCAAAGATCTCCTCCAGGATCTCGCCGGCCCCCTGCTCGCGCAGCTTGTGGGCGAGCACAATGCCGATGGCCTCGGGATCCTCCTGCGGACCACGGGCCTCATCGCGGATCAGGCGCACCCCATCGAGGCTGGCCACCATGCCGGTGAGCACGAGCTCGTCACCCTCAAAGCGGGTGTTCACACCGATCGGCACCTGGCAACCGCCTTCGAGCTCCCGCAGGAAGGCCCGCTCCGCCAGACAGCGGCGCGCGGTGGGCACGTGCTCCAGCACCTTGATCTGCTCCAGCACCGCGGTGTCGCCGTCGCGGCATTCGATGCCCAGGGCCCCCTGGCCCACGGCATGGAGAGAGATGGAGGGATCGATCAACTCATGGATGCGGTCGCCCAGGCCCAGACGGCCCAGACCGGCAGCGGCGAGGATCAGGCAATCGAACTCGCCTGAATCCAGCTTCTCCAGGCGGGTGATCACGTTCCCGCGCACGTCCTTGAAGGTGAGGTGAGGGAAGTGGTGACGCAACTGGGCCAGGCGGCGCAGGGAGCTGGTGCCCACCACCGAGCCCTCAGGAAGGGTCGCGAGGGTTTTGTCCTTGTGCTTCTCATGCACCACTAGGGCATCGGCGGGATCCTCCCGCTCGGTGATGCAGCCCAGAATGAGCCCCTCGGGCAGGTTGGTGGGCAGATCCTTGAGGCTGTGGACGGCGATGTCCGCCTGATCCACCAGCATCTGAGCCTCGAGCTCCTTGGTGAACAAGCCCTTGTCGCCGATCTTGGCCAGGGCCACGTCCAGAATCTTGTCGCCCTGGGTGGCCATCGCTTCGATGGTGATCTCCAAGCCTTCATGGGCCTTGGCCAGCTCATCGCGCACCCAGTGGGTCTGAACCATGGCCAGCTGACTGCGGCGGGAGGCGATGCGCAGGGGGTTGGCCATCAACGGCGAGGGGGCGGGCACAGCGGCCCAGACTACGGGCCGAACACATCGAGGGGCAGGGGGCCCCAGGTGTCTTCGGCGTTGGGATCGGCCGGACTGTGGCCGGTGATCAACAAGCCTTCACCAATGCCGGTTTCGGGGCGCAACTGAAAGCGGCCGGTGTTCTGGTTTCCCTTGAGGAAAGCCGGGCCGGCAACGTCGCCGGGGCGGGCGCTGGCGGGATCGAGCTCCAGGGGCTGCCAGCCCAGGGCAGCTTCGGCGCTGCGCAGGGCCTCCAGGGCAGCGGGGCCGCTAGGCGCCATCACGCCGATGGTGAACCAGTCGCAGCAGGCCAGGTGGGGCTGCAGCTCCGCCAGCAGGGCCTGGCGCTGCTCGGTGGAGAGGGATGGAGCACTGCGCAGACCGCGCAGTTCGGCAAGGGCGGCAACCATCAGCGGCGCGGGGGCCAGGGGATCGTGCGCCACCCTGCCAGGCAGAGGCAGAGCCAAGCCAGACCGACCGCCCCGCCGGCGATCAGATCGGACGGCCAATGGGCTCGCACCACCAGGGTGCTCAGCCAGATCAGACCCACCCAGGCAGTTGCAAGCAGGCCGAGGGGCCAGCGACGGGCAGGGTGATTCACCGACAGGATCAGCACCATCACGACATAAAAGGCAATGGAACCGGCCGCATGACCGCTGGGGAAGCTGCGCCCATCCAGCGGAATCAGACCATCGGGCGGGCGGCTGCGATCGAACAGGGGCTTGAGCAGCAGATCCACGATCAGCAGGATTCCGCTGGTGCAGGCACAGAGCAAGACCAGATCACGCCAACGGCGGCGCAGTGCCAGGAACAGGATCGAGATCAGCACCAACACCGGTGTGAACGCCTTGCCCGTGAGCCGATACACCAGCACCAGCGCGTCCTGCAGCTGCCCGGTGATGTGATGCCTCATCCAGGCGAGCAACTGCTGATCCAGGGCCGGCGGATGGCCCTCGGCCACCGCTTCCCCCAGCACGAAGGCCAGGGCCAGGGAAACCAACGGCACGAACCAATCACGGGTACGGATGCCCGCCAGTCCCATCGGCCGCTCCATTAGCCCACCTGCCCGCTACCGGCCGCCACGGCAGGCAGCTTCACGCGCCAGAGCAACTGCTCACCGCGGCGCCCGAGCTCCTGCACAGCACCGGAGGGCAGCCGGAAGCCCTCCAGATGCTCCCGATCCCCGATCAGCAGCACCGTGCCGGTGGCTGGCGAAACGCCGAGAGCCTTCGGCTCTCGCTGCAAGCGCTCGCGGGCCACACCGGCATTGTCGAGAAACACGGCCGGTCGGCCCGCGTAGAACACGGTGCTGTAGCGCATGTAGCCGATCACCCACAGCGGCTCATTCGGCCGCAGCTCGCTGCCCGCCCGGGCTTGGAGCTGGCGAAGCGGCAACTGACGTTCCCGATCCAGCAAGGGCGCCAGGGGGGCCACCACAAAGGCCAGCAACGCCAGGAAGCCCGCCAAGTTCGGCACCCACACCTGGGCGCCGCGGCCGCGGGCAAGAACCACCCAGCTGGTCATGGCCATGGCCGCCAGCACCAGGCACAGCGCCAGGGGGAGGCCGGAGCTGCGCAGGGCTGAAGCAAAGGTGGGATAGGCCGGATCGCTAGCCACCCAGCCCGGAGCCAAGGCAGCGGCAACGGCCGCCAGGGAGAGCACCAGGGCATTCACAGCCACCGACGTGCGCAGCGGCCAACCCGGCCGCGCCAACCCCGCCGGACCAAACAACTGGGCCACCAGCAAGGCCGCTGCCGGCATGGCGGGCAGCACATAGCCGGGGAGCTTGGTGGCCGCCGCAGAAAAGAAGCCCACCATCACCACCAGCCACACCAGCAGGAACTGGGGCAATGCTTCGGAGGAAGGAACCTGGGAAGGTGCTTGGCGCCAGCTCGACCAGCGCCAGAAGCGGGTGCGGGCGATGGCCAGGGGCAGCAGCAGCGACCAAGGCAGCACCAGGATCAGCACCCAGGGCAAATAGAACCAGGGCGGGCCGGGGTGTGAGTAGAGCACCGAGGTGAAGCGCTGGAGGTTGCTGAACCCCAGGAACCCACCAATGAAGGCCATGCCATTGGCCTTGGCGGCGGCGGCGTACCAGGGCACGGTGACCCCCAGGAACAGCAGGGCCATCGCCAACAGCGGCCCGGGCCGCAGCCAGCGGCTCCAGCCACCCCGCAGCGCCAGAAACACCACGATCACCAGGCCGGGCAGCAGCAGGCCCACCGGGCCCTTGGCCAGCACAGCAATGCCGGCGAACAGCGCCATCACCACCCGCCCCAGACTTCCCTCCCAGCGCCGCCCAGCGCAAGCGCGGGGCACCAGTTCCGCCAGGGCGAAGCCGTAGAGCGCCAGGGTGATGGCGCTGGAGAGGAACATGTCGGTGGTGGAACTGCGGGCCCAACCGATCCAGGCCGGCGTGGTGGCCAGCACCGAAGCCCCCAGCAGCCCGCGTCCCAGCCGCTGATGCTCCGGCAGTTGCGCCGGGGCCAGGCGCCAGAGCAGGCCAAAGGTGGCTACCACAACCAGGCTGGCCGCGAGGGCTCCAGGCAGCCGCGCAGCGAAGGCCGTGGGCCCGAACAGCTTGAAGCTGAGGGCCACCATCCAGTACCCCCACACGGGGTAATCAAAAAAGGTGGTGCCGTTCCAATGCGGGGTCACCCAGTCGCCCGTGAGCAGCATCTGGTGGCCCACCTCCACGAACAGGGCCTCGGTCTTGTCCATCAGGCCGAGGTCGCCCAGACCATTGAAGAAGGCCAGCCAGCAGAGCCCCACCAGGGCCACCACCACGGCCAGGGGCCTCAGGGCAGGGGGGAGTGCGGCAAGCGGAGCAGCAGAAGTGCTGGGTTTCACGCCCTGCAGGTGTCGTGGGTGACAGGCACGACCCTACGGGGTGTTCCAGACAAACCTGGAGCTGGCGGCGTAGTTCCAGACGAACACCACCAGGATTCCCGCGAGCTGGGCCCAGAGCGTGTCACGGGACACCAGGTCGTAGAAGGCCGAGGCCAGGCCCACATTGGCCAGCACCGGGAGCGACGACACCAGCAGAAACTTGAGCAAACCCCTCACCAGCAGGGCGCCCTTCAGGCGCTGGAAGCGGAAGGTGAGGGCGTTGTTGATCAGGTAGTTGGAGGTGGCTGAGGTCACCACCGCCACGGGCAACGCCCGCTCAAACCCCAGGCCCGCGGCGCTCATCAGCAGCTGACACACCAGCAGCTGCACCAGCACCCCGCTCAACCCCACCAGGCCGAAGCTGATCGCCCGCCGCGGCAGAACGCGAAAGCTGAGGCTGTGCAGGATCGAGATCAGGAAGTCCCAGAAGATCGCGAGATCCAGCTTGGAGCTGCCGTAGGTGCGGGGCTGGAAGGTGAGCGGCACATCGGTGGCCCGCAAGCGGCCCCCGCTCACTGCCAACAGCTCATAGAGAAACTTGAAACCATTCACATCCACGGCCCGCAGCAGTGGCAAGGCGCGATCGAGCCGCAGGGCGAAGAAGCCGCTCATCGGATCGCTGAGGCTGCCGTAGGCCTTGGGCAGGCTGAACAGAGCGGAGGCATTGGCCCAGGTGGAACCGCGCTCCCGCCTGCCGCTGAGGCCCCGGATCGCCGCGTCGCGGTGGAAGCGACTGCCTACCACCAGATCCCAGTTGCCGCTGAGCAGGGTGTCGAGGGCGCGCTCCACGGCGGCCGGTTCGTGCTGGCCGTCGCTGTCCATCACCAGGGCCACATCACTGGTGGCATCCAGGAGGCCCTCCTTGATGGCGCTGGCCAGGCCGGCCCGCCCCACCCGGCGAATCAGCCGCACGCAGGGCTCCTGGCGGGCGATCTCGCGCACCAGCTCGGCCGTTCCATCGGGGGAGTCGTCGTCGACGACGAGCAACTCCAACCGGAAGCGGCTGCGCAGCCCCAGCAGCTGCCCAATCAAGCCAGCGATCGTGCCCCGCTCGTTGAAGGTGGGCAGCACGATGGAAACCCCCACCGGTGAACCGGCGGGGGCATCGTTGGCCACCGCTGTGGCCAGGTTGAAGGGTTCCGGCGTCAAGCCCTACTTGATGTACTCCTTGAGCACACCATTTCGGTTGGGGTGACGCAGCTTGCGTAGGGCCTTGGCCTCGATCTGGCGGATGCGCTCGCGGGTCACATCGAAGATCTGGCCGATTTCCTCCAGGGTCTTCATGCGGCCGTCGTCGAGGCCATACCGCAGGCGCAGCACATCGCGCTCGCGGGGGCTGAGGGTGGCCAGCACGCCTTCGAGGTCTTCGCGGAGCAGGTTCTTGGCCACGTCCTGCTCAGGGTTCTCGATATCGGCTTCGATAAAGTCGCCGAGGCGAGAATCCTCTTCCTTGCCGATCGGAGTTTCCAGCGAGATTGGCAGTTGGGCGCTCTTGGCGATGAAGCGCAGCTTCTCGATGGTCATTTCCATCGATTCAGCGATCTCTTCCTCCGTGGGCTTACGGCCAAATTCCTGGGAGAGGGTTTTGGTGGTCTTCTTGATCCGCGAGATCGTCTCGTAGAGGTGCACCGGCAGGCGGATGGTGCGACTCTGATCGGCGATGGCGCGGGTGATCGCCTGACGGATCCACCAGGTGGCGTAGGTAGAGAACTTGTAACCCTTCTCGTGATCAAACTTCTCAGCAGCGCGGATCAGGCCGAGGGAGCCCTCCTGAATCAGGTCCTGGAAGCTCAGGCCCCGATTCATGTATTTCTTGGCGATCGACACCACCAGGCGCAGGTTCGACTGCACCATCTTTTCCTTGGCCCGACGACCAAGCATCAGGCGGCGGCGGAACTTGATCAGGGGCATGTCCACTAGGGCCGCCCACTCCTTGGTGTCGGGGTAGTGGCCGTGATCGCTCTCAAACTGGGCAGCGAGTTCCTCCAGCTGGAGCAGGTCGGCAATTTTGCGGGCCAGCTCGATTTCTTCATCGGGCCGCAGCAGGCGGATCCGACCGATCTCCTGCAGGTACACCCGAATGGAGTCTTCGGTGTAGACGCCCTTCGGACCTACCTTGATGCTGGCGAGGGCCTTCTTGTCGTCCTTCTCCTTGGAGCCGGCTTCGGCGCTCTCGGCGGCCGGAGCCGCGGCGGCAGCGGCCAGCAGCTGGTCGGCAGCGGCGTCGAGGTCCACCGGAACGGCAGCACCATCACCCTTGGCGGGCTTGGCCTTGGCCGTGCTCTTGGGCTTGGTGCCAGCCGTTTTGGCAGCAGCCTTGGTGGTGGTGGACTTAGGGGCAGCCTTGGTGCCAGCGCTCTTGGTGGTCTTGGCCTTGGCGGCGGCCTTGGGCTTGGCCTCCTTTTCCCCGCCAGTCGCTGCGGCTGCCGGCTTGCGAGTGGTCTTCTTCACCACCACTTCCTCGCCGGCAGCGTTGGCCACCATCAGGATCTCGGGGGCAACCTTGGGCGTGGCTTTGGCGGCGGTAGGACTCATGGAACGACGAAACCGATAGGGGGAAGAGCGGATAACCCCGAGGCGCTCACCACGCTGTGGTGACCGGCCAGCCTCTGACCGGTGCGCCTGGGGCTTCAGGCCTGAACTACGGGCGTAACCGCGGCGGCATAGCCGCGCAAGGGAGATAACGAACGATCAGGGACCGGCACGCAGAACAAAGGTCTGCTGCCGGATGGCGGCAGCGGTTACGAGCGGAACCGAGTGGGCGATGGCCAGGAGGTGAGACGCGCGGAACCGATGGCCGAAGCCAGAGCAGCGTTGTCAGGGGTGGTCGCAGACCGGGAGGCCGTTTTGGATTCAGGGCGCGAGGCTCGAATCGTTGGCGCTCTCTTCAGGTCTTCCCGCTGGTGCGGAACTGTGCAAGTTCCGACGACAGTCCATCGACTGCCCAACTCTTTCATCTTATGTATGGCCGGAGACCTCTGCAAGCTTGGCGGCCTCCTGGCTTGAAATCTGGCTGGAGGCCGGCCGCGAAGGCCGGGTGTTCACCTACGCCAACCTGCCCCCCACCGATCCGCGGGCCGATGCTGTTGGCCTGGGTGATCTGGTGCAGGTGCGGCTGCAGGGCCGGCGCCAGAGCGGGCTGGTGGTGGGCATCCCGGCAGCCCTGCCCGATGGCCTGCCCCCCGAGCGCATCCAGCCCATCGAGGGCGTGGTGCAGGCAGGCGCCGTGGATCCCGAGTGGCGCGCCCTGATTGAAGCGGTGGCCGCCCAATGCCACACGAGCACCTTCAAAACCCTGCGCAGCGCCCTGCCGCCGGGCTGGCTGGGGGCCGGGGGGAGCGAGCGGCGGGGGCTGGAGAAGCCGCGCTGGCA
>CAIOXF010000248.1 GCA_903862155.1 uncultured cyanobacterium
GCCATCCTGGGCGACTTGGCCCTCAGAATGGCGCGATGAACAGCCATCTCTGGTTGCTGATTCCCTGGCTTGTTTTTGCCGTTGGGGCCGGGGTGCAGTTTTGGCGGGTTACCCACGCCTTCCGTCAGCGGTTGAACAACACCACGGCGGAAACCGAGCAGTTCAGGCGCTCGTTGGAGCGCACCTGGCAGAACGATCAGCCCTCGGCGTCGTAATGCTTCCCAGGCTTTGGGCAAGAAAGCCAGCAGACTGCTCCAATGGCCCGCTCTCCCGCCCCTGCCGCTCCCGCACCCAAGGCCCAGCCAGTGCCGTCGTTGAACCGCCGGCTTTGGCGTACGCCGCTGGTGGTAGGCATCTGCTTCGGGCTGGGCTACGGCATCACCAGCCGGCTGCTTGCCCTGCAGTGGGCGGGGTTCGTGCAGCTGGGTCAGAGCTTCGACGTGCGTCCATTCCCAGGGACCAGTCTGGAGAGCCTGCGCCAGCGCTTCGATGCTGAGGGCCAGGCGATCCGCGGTGATCTGGATCTGATGGAGTTGGAGGCCCAGAGCCTTAAGGAAGAAGAGCAGGCTCGTCTCCAGGCTGAGGAGGAGAAGAAGCGCCTGGAAGTGCCGGAGCAGCCCCTGGCGGTGGGAGAACCGGCGGAGCCGGTGCCAGCACCCTCCCCTGAAGCGTCTGCCCCGCCTCCGCCGGGAGCCCCTGCCGCTCCCCAGCTGCCGGCGCCCAGCGCGCCCTGACGCCGGATCTGCCACAGTTCAGGGCAGCACCGGGCCAGCGATGAGCGCGCCGCAAACCCTGATCCAGGCTGCCATCCAGCGGCTGGGGGCCCGCCTTGGCAGTGGGCTGATGGATGCCGCCGCGGGCTTGAGCGTGCTTGCCCAGGACGCGCCCGAGCGGTTGCGGGAGGAGTTTCAGCTGTTCTGGGAGGAAGTGGAGGCAGAGGCAGCGCGTATCGAGCGCGGCGAAACCCACGGTGCCGAGGGTGGAGAGACGGGCTTCACCACGCCTGATCCGGTTGTGGCTGGGGATCCCCAGCGCCAGATCGACGACTTGCGTGCGCGCATCGCTGCGCTCGCCCAGCGCTTGGATCGGCAGTGATCCGCCGTCCCCTGCGCATCTGGTGGGTGGCCCTGCGCCTGCTCGCCGGGATCTGGTGGGAAGGCCAACGTTGGACCTATCCCGGCGGCTGGACCGAGGAGCGTCAGCGGCTGCGGGCCCGGCGCCGCGCCCATTGGCTGGCGGCGCGTTTCCTGGAGCTGGGGTCGGCCTTTATCAAGCTCGGCCAGCTGTTGTCGGCCCGGCCGGATGTGCTCCCCGCCGAGCTGGTGGAGGAGCTGGCCCACCTGCAAGACAAGGTGCCCTCCTTCCCCTTCACGGTGGTGCAGGAGCGGCTCGAGCAGGAGCTGGGTGAGCGCTGCGCCGAGATCATTGATATCGAAGAAGAGCCCCTCGGCTCGGCCAGCCTGGCCCAGGTGCACCGCGCCAGCCTGCGCAGCGGCCGCCAGGTGGTGCTCAAGGTGCAGCGTCCGGGGCTGGAGCAGGTCTTCCGTCTCGATCTGGAGGTGATGCAGCAGGTGGCGGCGCTGGTGCAGCGCCATCCCCGCTGGGGCCGCGGTCGCGACTGGGTGGGCATCGCCCAGGAATGCAGGCGGGTGCTGCTGCGCGAATTGGATTTCCGGCTGGAGGCCGAACATGCCGCCCGCTTCCGCCAGCAGTTTCTCGATGATCCCGGTATCCGCATTCCCGCGGTGGTGTGGGAGCTGAGCGGCCGACGGGTGCTCTGCCTCGACTATGTGCCCGGCATCAAGATCAACGATCGCCAGGCCCTGCTCGACGCCGGCATCGATCCTTCCGCAGTCGCGGAGAAGGGCGCGGCCAGCTATCTGCAGCAGCTGGTGCGCTTCGGCTTTTTCCACGCCGATCCCCACCCCGGCAACCTGGCGGTGGCCAGTGATGGCGCCCTCATTTACTACGACTTTGGGATGATGGGGCAGCTCTCCGGGCGGCTGCGTTCCCGCCTCGGGCGCATGGTGACGGCCGCGGCTGCCCGCGATGCCTCGGCCTTGGTGAGCGAGATGCAGGGTGCCGGCGTGATTGCCCAGAACATCGAGCTGGGCCCGGTGCGGCGATTGGTGCGGGTGATGCTCAACGACGCGCTCACCCCGCCCTTTTCGGCCAAC
>CAIOXF010000249.1 GCA_903862155.1 uncultured cyanobacterium
GTGGGGAGCAGGGCTCTCGGCATCCCCCGCCGCCTCGATGAGAGCCTCTCGCGCATCGAGCAGGGCGATCTGCAGGTCCAGATCCGTGCCGGTGAAACCGATCGGCTGCTGCGCCGCCTAGCTCTTGCTCAGCAGAGTGCAGGCCAGTCGTTCCTGCTGGGTGGTTTAGCCGTGGCTTCGGCTCTGCTGGCGGCCAGTGCTCGCCCCGTGCTGGTGGCCGTTCCCTTGGTGCTGGGGGTGCCCGTGGCCCTGAGCTGGCTCAAGTCCCAGGCCCGCCTGGCCCGCGATGGCCGCCTGGATCAGTTGACCCGCTGATCCAGGCGGGGACTTGGATCAGGCCTTGCCGCGGGGCCCGCGGTCTTCCGCACCGGCGTAGACGGCCTGGCTACCCAGTTCGTCTTCGATGCGCAGCAGCTGGTTGTACTTGGCCACGCGCTCAGAGCGGCTCAGCGAACCGGTCTTGATCTGGCCGGCACGGGTCGCCACCGAGAGGTCGGCGATGGTGGTGTCTTCGGTTTCACCGGAGCGGTGGCTGATCACGCTGGTGTAGCCGGCGCGGCCCGCCAGGTCGATGGCCTGGAGGGTTTCGGTGAGCGAACCGATCTGGTTCACCTTGATCAGGATCGAGTTGGCCACACCCAGATCAATGCCGCGCTGCAGGCGGCTGGTGTTGGTCACGAACAGGTCGTCGCCCACCAGCTGCACGGTTTTGCCGAGCTTTTCGGTGAGCAGGGCCCAGCCGTCCCAGTCGTCTTCGGCCACGCCATCCTCAATCGACACGATCGGGAAGCGGCTGACCAGCGCGGCCAGCTGATCGACCATCTCGGCGCTGGTGTAGCTGCCGCCGTCGAAGGCGTAGCGGCCGTCCTTGAAGAATTCGGTGCTGGCCACATCCAGGGCCAGGGAGATCTGATCGCCGGGCTTGTAGCCGGCCTTTTCGATGGCCTGCACCAGCAGATCGCCGGCCTCGATGTTGCCCAGGTCGGGGGCGAAGCCGCCCTCATCACCCACGGCGGTGCTCAGGCCCTTGTCCTTGAGCAGGCCCTTGAGGGTATGGAACACCTCGGTGCCCATCCGCAGCGCTTCGCGGAAGGTGGGGGCGCCGTGGGGCACGAGCATGAACTCCTGGAAGTCCAGGCTGTTGGCGGCGTGGGCACCGCCGTTGATCACGTTCATCAGCGGCACCGGCAGCAGGGTGGCCATCGGGCCGCCCAGGTAGCGGTAGAGGGGCAGGCCCACGCCGTTGGCGGCGGCGCGCGCAGTCGCCAGGCTCACGGCCAGGATCGCGTTGGCGCCCAGGGCGCTCTTGTTGTCGGAGCCGTCAAGTTCGATCATCGCGGCGTCGACGGCGCCCTGATCGAGGGCACTCAGGCCGCAAAGAGCGGGAGCGATCTTGTCTTCCACATTGCTCACCGCCTGCAGCACGCCCTTGCCGCAGTAGCGGCTGCCGCCGTCGCGCAGCTCGCAGGCTTCGTGGGCGCCGGTGCTGGCGCCGCTGGGCACGATCGCCCGACCGCTGGCCCCACCCTCGAGCACCACTTCGGCTTCCACCGTGGGGGTGCCGCGCGAGTCGAGCACCTCCCGGGCCACCACGGTGTCGATCACAAGGTCGAGGGAGTCGATCACGTAAAGCCCGGCTGTCGCTGTATGGGCAGGATCCTATGGGGCACCCCCTGCCCTCCATTTGTGACAACGGGCACCGGCTCAGCGATCCCGGAATCAACACCTCGGGCTCGCCACAATGGGGTCTGGCCGACACCCATTCCCATGCGCCTGCTGCACACGATGCTCCGGGTGGGCGATCTCGAGCGATCCCTCTCTTTCTATACGGAGGTGCTGGGCATGCAGTTGCTCCGCCGCAAGGACTACCCCAGTGGCCGCTTCACCCTGGCCTTCGTGGGCTATGGCGATGAGAGCGACCACACCGTGTTGGAGCTCACCCACAACTGGGACACCAGCAGCTACGCGATCGGCTCCGGTTACGGCCACATCGCCATTGGCGTCGACGACATCTATGGGGTGTGCGGGCAGATTCAGGCCAAGGGCGGTCGTATCACCCGTGAGCCGGGGCCGATGAAGCACGGCAGCACCGTGATTGCCTTTGTGGAAGACCCTGATGGCTACAAGGTGGAGCTGATCCAGCTCTCCTCCCGCGCCTGAGGGCCTGATGCGTTCCACACCCTCGGCTCCCGCCAGCCTCACGGCCGAACCCGATCGCTTCAGCGACGACGCCTGGGAGCTGCTGCTTGCCGCCCAGGACCAGGCCCGCCGCTGGCGCCACGGGGCGATGGATGTGGAGCACCTGCTCCAGGCCCTCTGGGTAGACCGCCGCTTCGCCAGCTGGGTGGAGCCCCTGCCGGTGAATCCCGATCGCCTGCTCGACCGGCTGGAAGCCTTCTGCGCCGACCAGCCCCCCGCCCGCAGTGACGAGCTCTACATCGGAGACGCCCTCGAGGATCTGTTGGAAGACGCCGACCGGGTGCGCGGGCGCTGGGGCGATGGCCTGCTGGAGGTGAACCATCTGCTGGTGGCCCTGATTGAGGAACCCCGCATCGGCGCCTCGGTGCTGGCGGGTGAGGGCCTGAACCAAGACATGCTGCGCCGCCGGGGGGCTGGTGCGCGCCCACCCTCAACACCTGCCCCAGTGGCGGTCCCCCCTGAGGTGGAGGCCGATCGGATCGATGGGGCTCCACCGGCGAGGCCCGCTTCTCGGGTGATGGCTGCTGTTGCCCAGCCAGCCGCTGTTGCTCCAGCGGTGGTAGCTGCTCCCCCGCCGGTGCCCGGTGAACTGCGCCTGGAGGCCGAGCCCCCCGAACCCACCGCCCTGGAGCGCTATGGCCGGGATCTCACCGCTGCTGCCCGGGCTGGCGAGCTCGATCCGGTGATCGGCCGCGACAGCGAGATCCGCCGACTGATCCAGGTGCTCTCACGCCGCAGCAAGAACAACCCGGTGCTGATCGGTGAGCCAGGTGTCGGCAAAACCGCCGTGGCCGAGTTGCTGGCCCAGCGGATCGTGGTCGGTGAGGTGCCCGACGCCCTGCGGGGCCAGCGCCTGGTGGCCCTGGATCTGGGGGCGCTGATCGCAGGCGCCAAGTTCCGCGGGCAATTCGAGGAGCGCCTGCGTCAGGTGCTGGATGAGGTGCGCGAGGCCGATGCCAACGCCGGTGGCGTGATTCTCTTTATCGATGAGCTGCACACCGTGGTGAGCAGCGAGCGCTCCAGCGCCGATGCCGGCAGCATCCTCAAGCCGGCTCTCGCGCGCGGCGAGCTGCGCTGCGTGGGGGCCACCACCCCCGAGGACTATCGCCGCAGCATTGGGAAGGATCCTGCCCTCGAACGCCGTTTCCAGCAGGTGCCGATCCGCGAGCCCGACCTCGACACCAGCGTGGAAATCCTGCGCGGGCTCAAGGAGCGCTATGAGCTCCACCATGGCGTGAGCATCACCGATGGGGCTCTGGTGGCCGCGGCGCGGCTGGCCGATCGCTACATCGCCGATCGCTGCTTGCCCGATTCCGCCATCGACCTGATCGATGAGGCCGCCGCCCAGCTGCGCATGGAGGTGACCTCCAAGCCGCGGTTGGTAGAGGAGGCCGAAGCGGAACTGCGGCGGGTGGAGTTGGCCCTGCTGGCGGCGGAAGCCTCGCCACTGGAGGAGCGCACGTCCCTGCAGGAGCGGCGGCGCCAGGCTACCCAAGACCTCAATGCTCTGCAGCAGCGCTGGCAGGCGGAGCGGGAGCGGCTGGCGGAGCTGCGCGACTTGCTGCAGGAGGATGAATCCCTGCGACTGGCGATTGCCGAGGCCGAGCGCGACGGCGATTACGAAGAAGCAGCCCGGCTGCAGATGGACCAACTGCAGGGGGTGCAGCAGCGCCGCGAGGCCCTCGAGGCTGAGCTCCAGCGCGACCCGATGCTGCGCGAGCAGGTGGAGCCAGGCGACATCGCCGATGTGGTGGCTCGCTCCACCGGCATCCCGGTGCAGCGTCTGCTGGCTGGCGAGCGCCAGAAGCTGCTGGAGCTGGAGGCGCGCCTGGGTGAGCGGGTGATTGGCCAGCTGGAGGCCGTGACGGCGGTGGCGGCGGCGATCCGCCGGGCAAGGGCCGGGATGCAGTCGGCTCGCCGGCCGGTGGGCTCCTTCCTGTTCCTTGGCCCCACCGGTGTAGGCAAAACCGAGTTGGCCAAGGCCCTGGCTGCGGCGCTCTTCGATGAGGAGGAAGCGCTGGTGCGCTTCGACATGAGCGAATTCATGGAGCGCAACGCCGTGGCTCGGCTCGTGGGGGCCCCTCCGGGCTACGTGGGCTACGAGGAGGGCGGCCAGCTCACCGAGGCGGTGCGGCGACGGCCCTACGCCGTGCTGCTTCTGGATGAGGTGGAGAAGGCCCACCCCGAGGTGTTCAACCTGCTGCTGCAGGTGCTCGACGACGGCCGTCTCACCGACTCTCAGGGCCGCACGGTGGACTTCCGCCACACCGTGGTGATCATGACCAGCAACCTGGCCAGCCGGGCGATCCTCGAGAACGCCCGCCAGGCCTTGGGCGAGCAGCAGCTCCAGCAGCAGCTCGATCAGGCCCTCGCCAGCCAGTTCCGGCCCGAGTTCCTCAACCGCATTGATGAGGTGATTTGCTTCCGGCCCCTGGAGCGCTCCGACCTGCAGCGGATCGTGCGCCTGCAGCTGGCGGAGCTTTCGGCCTTGCTGGCCGAGCAGCAGCTGCGCCTGGAGGTGGCCGAACCCGTGGTGGATGCCCTGGCCCAGCAGGGCTATGAGCCCGAATATGGCGCCCGCCCCCTGCGGCGTGTGCTGCGCCGGCAGATCGAGAATCCGCTGGCCACGGAGCTGCTGGCCGAGCGCTTCAGCGGGGCCAGGGGTGTGCGGGTCGAGGCCGGTGATGCAGACACGCTGCGGTTTGAGCCCCTGGTGTGAGGTGGCACGTTTCAGGCGTCCGGTAGGGTGATCGTTTGCCGAATCGCGCGGACGCACCCGTGCGCCAGCGCTCGTGGAACCCACCGCCCCGACAACCACCACCAGCCAGCCCCAAGCTGAGGCCAGCCCCAAGGGGTTTGCCGCCGCCAGCCTCGATGAGCTGCGCAAGGTGGTTTGGCCCAGCCGTCAGCAGCTCTTCAGTGAGTCGGTGGCGGTGATCCTGATGGTGAGCCTCTCGGCTGCGGCCATTGCTGCCGTCGACCGCTTCTACGGCTGGGCCGCCACCCAGGTGTTCCGCTGATCTCCCTTCCCTGAGCCCCCGTGTCTGAGTCCTTGACCGACAGCCATCTCGACACCGACGGTTTCAGCGCCGACGACATCTCCGTCGATACCGCAGCCGAGGCCCCGGTGATCGCCGAAGCTCCTTCCGCCGATCAGCTGCGGCCCCAGGTGGCCCGCTGGTATGCCGTACAGGTGGCTTCCAGCTGCGAAAAGAAGGTGAAGGCCACCCTGGAGCAGCGGGCGGTCACCCTCGGAGTGGACAACCGTATTTATGAGATCGAGATCCCCCAGACCCCCGGGGTGAAGCTCAAGAAAGATGGCAGTCGCCAGTCGATCGAGGAGAAGGTGTTCCCCGGCTATGTGCTGGTGCGCATGGTCCTCGATGAGGACACGATGATGGCCGTGCGCAGCACGCCGAACGTCATCAACTTCGTGGGTCAGGAAGACCGCCGCGCCACCGCCAAGGCCCGCGGTCACATCAAGCCCCGCCCCCTCAGTCGCCAGGAGGTGGATCGCATCTTCAAGCGCGCCGCCGAGAAGAAGGCGGTGGTGAAGGTCGACCTCACCGAGGGCGATCAGATTCTCGTGACCGCCGGACCCTTCAAGGACTTCCAGGGCGAGGTCATCGAGGTATCGGGCGAGCGCAACAAACTCAAGGCCCTGCTCTCGATCTTTGGCCGGGAAACCCCAGTGGAGCTCGAGTTTTCCCAGATCAGCAAGCAGAGCTGAGGCCCCGGCCCCAGTTCAGCGGCCACTTCCCTGCGGAGGGTGGCCGTTCTCGACCCGCCGCTCCCACCAGTGGCGATCCGCAGTGCTTCCTTCGGGGAGTTCAGTTCCGACGCACAGACGATGGCCAA
>CAIOXF010000250.1 GCA_903862155.1 uncultured cyanobacterium
CGCAGGGCGGGGTGGATCCAGGCCGCTGCCGCTGCGATCGGGCTGCTCACGCCGACCACCAGGCAAAGCAGGGCCGCGGGGGCAAACAGGGTGAAGGCTTCAAAGCAGTTCTGGTGGCACCAGGCCGCCCGTTTGCCCCACTCCGGCAGCCGATCAAACATCGCCCTGGGTGCCCCCAGGTCGGCCATGGTGAAGTTCGCCTGGCTGCGGGCGGCACCGAGGGGAACGATCGAGAGCACAACAACGGCTCCGGCCAGTACCAGGCCCCAGGCATAGGCGGATGTCATGGCAACAGCGCTGCAGAGTGCCGACGCTAGAAGCGCGGCCTCAGCCCTTTCCCTGGGCCTGGGGTTTGGCCAGTGGGCAGCGTTGGCGCAGGGCCTTCAGCAGTTTGGGAACGGCATCGCTTTGGCCCTGCAGTCCGAAGGCTTCCTGCTCCAGGGCGCGGTTTCCGTGGTGGTAGCGGGTGGTGAGGATGCCGCTGATTTCGCGATCCACCACCGGAGCTAGCTGATAGCGCCAGCCGATCGGGGTGAGCACGCCGTTGGGGCAGCTCTGCACCGCATGCACCGCTTCGTGGAGGAACGTTTGCCGGGCGATGCCCAACTCAAAGGTGAGCGGCGAGAGCCAGAGGGTGCGGGTTTTGCTCTGGAACAGGCCGTAGGCCTGGCGCACTGGCGGCAGCGCGATGCGGAACTTGAAGCCCCGCCCCTGCAGTTCCCGCACCAGGGGCTGCAGATCTGCGGGCAGGGACGAGAGCGGCATGGGGCCTAGCGATGGCTGGGCAGCGATCCCTGCGCCCTGCATGCCCACCACCAGGGTGCTGAGTGCCAGGGCAGAAGCAAGGGGGCTGGGGATTCCCATCGGTGGATGGATGTGGCGGGTGGTGCGGCGATGGATCGCTGCTCAGGGTTGGGGCGGATGGCCCGATTTGACTCCGGCTGGCCCAAGGGGTGCCTCATAGGCTGGGCCCAGAACAGCCCCCAAGACTCGCCAGCGCCCAATGGCCGACTCCTACAGCTTCGACGTTGTCAGTGACTTTGACCGCCAGGAGCTGGTGAACACCGTGGATCAGGTGCGCCGCGATGTGGCCCAGCGCTACGACCTCAAGGATTCCGGCACCGAAATCGAGCTTGAGGAGGCCACCCTCACCATCACCACCGCCAGTGACATGACCCTGCAGGCCGTGGAAGACGTGCTGCGGCAGAAGGCCACCAAGCGCAACCTCTCGCTCAAGATCTTCGACTTCCAGACCCCCGAAGCCGTGGGCGGCAACCGGGTGAAGCAGGAGGTGCAGCTGCGCAAGGGCCTCAGCCAGGAGATCGCCAAGAAGCTCAGCAAGGTGGTGCGCGATGAGCTCAAGAAGGTCACCGTGTCGATCCAGGGCGACAGCCTGCGGGTGACTGGCAAGAGCAAGGACGACCTGCAGGCCGCGATTCAGCTGCTCAAGGCCCAAGAAGCCGATCTTGAGGTGCCGCTGCAGTTCCAGAACTACCGCTGATGCCCGGCGGCTGGCGGTTCTGGATCGACCGCGGCGGCACCTTCACCGATGTGATTGGCCTGGCCCCCGGCGGCCCACTCCAGGTGCGCAAGGTGCTCTCGGTGCAGCCCGACCAGCCGGGGGATCCGGCGGTGCTGGCGATCCGGGAGCTGCTGGGCCTGGCGCCTGAGGCGCCGATTCCTGCAGGGCTGGTGAGTGAGGTGCGGCTGGGCACCACCGTGGCCACCAATGCGCTGCTGGAGCACCGGGGCGCACCGGTGCTGCTGCTCATCAACGAGGGCTTTGCCGATCTGCTGGCCATCGGTGACCAGCACCGCCCCGACATCTTTGCCCTGCGGATCGAGCGGCCCACGCCCCTGGAGGTGCGGGTGCTGGAGATGCCCGGGCGGCTGGCGGCCGACGGAAGTGAGCTGGAACCTCTGCAGCTGGGGGAGCCTCTGGCCCAGCAGCTACGCCGTGCTATGGCCAATGGCTACGAGAGCGTTGCCGTGGCCCTGCTGCACGCCTACCGCAACCCCGCCCATGAGTTGGCGCTGGAGCAGTGGCTGCTGGATCAGGGTCTGAGCGATGTGGCGCTGTCCCATCGCCTCAGCCCCCAGCCCCGGCTCGTGCCGCGCGGCCACACGGCGCTGGTGGAAGCAGCGGTGGCCCCGATCCTGAGGGCCTATCTGGATCAGGCGAAAAGTGCCCTGGGCGAAGCCACGCCGCTGCGGGTGATGCGCTCCAGCGGTGCCCTGGCGGTGCCGGCCCAGCTCCACGCTAAAGACACGATCCTTTCAGGTCCCGCCGGCGGGATGGTGGGGGCGGTGGCAGCCGCCATGGCTGCCCAGCCCGGCCTGCCGATCGTGGGCTTCGACATGGGCGGCACCTCCACCGATGTGTTCCACTTCGATCCGGCGCGGGGCGAGGCGGCCTGGGAGCGCAGCCCCGAAACGGAGATCGCCGGCCTGCGGCTGCAGGCGCCAATGCTGCCCGTACACACCGTGGCGGCGGGCGGCGGTTCGATCATTCGCTGCCAGGGCGGCCGGCTGCTGGTGGGCCCTGAGTCCGCCGGAGCGGATCCCGGCCCCGCGGCCTACCGGCGCGGCGGCCCCGCCACCATCACCGATGCCAACCTGCTGCTGGGCCGGCTTCCCCTCGCTGCTCTTCCGCCGTTGTTCGGCCCCGCTGGCGATCAGCCGGCAGACCTGGAGGCGATGCAGGCGCGGTTTGCTGAGTTAGCCAAAGCCGCGGGCTTGCCGCCGGAGCGGGTGGCGGAAGGGGCCCTGCAGGTGGCGATTGAACGGATGGCCGCGGCGATCCGGCGCATCTCGATCCAGCGCGGCCACGACATCCGCGGAGCCTTGCTGGTGAGCTACGGCGGTGCAGGCGGTCAGCACGCCTGCCGACTGGCCCAGCAGCTTGGGATCCGCCGGGTGCTGCTGCATCCGCTTTCGGGAGTGTTGTCGGCTTACGGCATCGGCATGGCCCCCCAGAGCCAGCTGCGGGAACAGGCGGTGCGCCAACCCCTGCGCCCGGAGCTGGTGGCTGAGCTGCGCCAACAGATCGAGGCCCTGGCCTCCGATGCCGCTGCCGCTCTGGAGACCAGTGGCGACCTGACGGATGGCGCGGCGCCGCAGCAACTGGTGCGGGTGGAGTTGCGCTACCCCGGAAGCGAGCGCGGACTGGAGTTGATCTGGCCCAGCGATGCCGGTTCCGATCAGGCCGTGGTGGCTGCCCTGGAGCAGGCCTTTGTCCAGGCCCACCGCCAGCGCTTCGGGTACTTGCCGGCTGATCAGCAACTCACGCTGGAGCGGTTGTTGTTGGAGCTCACGGCCCCGTCCGCTGCACCTGTGCTTCCCGAGGGCCACTCCTCTACGGCTCAGGAGTTGGAGCCATCCCCTGCCACCACGCCGGTGTGGCTTGGGGAGAACACCGGCTGGCAGATGCTGCCCCTCTGGCGCCGGGAGCAGCTGCCGGCCGGCTTGCAGTTGGAAGGGCCGGCCGTGGTGCTCGATGCCACCACCACCCTGATGCTGGAGCCGGGCTGGCGTGCGCTGGTGCAGCCCAGTGGTGCCCTGCTTCTTGCGCATCAGCTCCCGGCTGAGCTGCCTGCAGCTGCGCCGCAATCCACCACCGCTTTGGTGGATCCGGTGCGGCTGGAGCTGTTCAACCACCGCTTTGCGGCGATCGCCGAGCAGATGGGGGTGCAGCTGCAGCAGAGCAGCCGCTCGGTGAACATCCGCGAGCGGCTCGATTTCTCCTGCGCCCTGTTCGATGGTCAGGGCCAGCTGGTGGCCAACGCTCCCCACATACCCGTACATCTGGGCTCGATGGGCGAGAGCGTCACCGCGCTCCTGGCTGATGTGGTGGCGGGCCGGCGCCCTGCACTCCAGCCCGGTGATGTGATCCTGTCCAACGATCCCTATGCCGGCGGCACCCACCTGCCCGACATCACCGCAATCACCCCAGTGTTCGCGGGTGACAGTTCTGTGCCCCAGTTCTTCGTGGCCAGCCGGGGCCACCACGCTGATGTGGGCGGCATCACCCCCGGCTCAATGCCGGCCTTCAGCCGCACCATTGCCGATGAGGGCTTGCTGCTGCGCAATGAGCCGTTCCTGCGCAACGGCGCCATGGATGAGCCGTTGTGGCGCGAACGGTTCAACGCCGGGCCCCACCCGGTGCGCAATCCCCAGCAGCTCCTGGCGGATCTTCAGGCCCAGGCGGCCGCCAATCGCCAGGGGGCCGAAGCCCTGCAACAGCTGATCCAGGCGGAAGGTTTGGAGGTGGTGCAGGCCTACATGGGCCATGTGCAGGCCAACGCCGCCGAAGCCGTGCGGCGCGTGGTGGATCGCCTCTGCGATGGCAGCCACGCCCTGCAGCTCGATAACGGCGCCTGGATTCGGGTGGCGGTGCAGGTGGATCGTTCGGCGCGGCGGGTGCGGGTGGATTTCACGGGCAGCGCCCCCCAGCTGGAGAGCAACCTCAACGCCCCGTTGGCCGTCACCAAGGCCGTGGTGCTCTACGTGTTCCGCTGCCTGGTGGGGGAGGCGATTCCCCTCAACGCCGGCTGTTTTGAGCCGATTGAGCTGGTGGTGCCCCGTGGATCCCTGCTCAACCCCAACCCGCCCGCTGCCGTGGTGGCGGGCAACGTGGAAACGTCGCAGGCTGCCACCAATGCCCTGTTCGCCGCCCTGGGCGTACAGGCGGCCGCCCAGGGCACGATGAACAACCTGAGCTTCGGCGATGCCGCCAGCGGTGCTGGCAGCCGCCAGTACTACGAAACCATCTGCGGCGGCACCGGCGCCGGCGTGTTGCCCAATGGCGAGGCGTTTGCCGGAGCGGCCGCGGTGCAGAGCCACATGACCAACTCCCGGCTCACCGATCCGGAAATCCTGGAGGAGCGCTTCCCGGTGCGTCTGGAGCGCTTCGCCCAGCGCCGTGGCAGCGGGGGCCATGGGCGTTGGCTCGGTGGCGATGGGGTGGTGCGTCAGCTGCGGGCTCTGGAGCCGATCACCGTGTCGCTGTTGAGCAGCAGCCGGCAGGTGCCCCCCTTCGGTCTGGCGGGAGGAGAGCCCGGTGCCTGCGGCCAGAACTGGCTGCTGCGGGGCGATGGCCGCGAGGAGTTGCTGGCGGGCTGCTGCGCCCTTGAGCTGAAGCCCGGCGAGGGCCTGCGGATCGAAACCCCCGGTGGTGGGGGCTATGGATCTGTGGAGGCGCGGCCCTGATGCGAACGCCCCTGGCCTGGTTGCTGCTGCCTGTGGTGGTCGCCGGCCCGGGCGGGGTTGCCCTCGCCCAGCAGACCAATGTTCTCCAAGAGCGCGACCAGCGCACCCATCCGGTGTGGGGGCCCCGGGGGATGGTGGCGGCCGGTGAGCCCCTGGCTGCCGAGGCGGGTGCCCGGATGTTGCGGGCCGGGGGCAATGCGGTGGATGCGGCCGTGGCCACCACCTTTGCGTTGAGCGTTTCCCTGCCCCATTCCACCGGCCTGGGCGGTGGGGGCTTTCTGTTGCTCTGGTTGCCAGGGGCATCGCCCGCCCTCGGCCGCAGCCATCTGCCGGAATGCCGCCAGGCCCGCGGGAGGGAGCTGCCGCTGGGCCGGGGCTCAGCGGTGGGCGTGGATTTTCGCGAAGTGGCTCCGGCGGCTGCCCGCAGCGATCTGTTTCTGGATGCCCGGGGCACGGTGGATCGCCAGCGCGCCACCCGCAGCCTGCAGAGCACGGCGGTACCCGGCACTGTGGCGGGGCTGCTGCTGGCCCAGCGTTGCTACGGCCGGCTGCCGCTGCCGCAGGTGCTGGCCCCGGCAATCCAGCTGGCGCGCCGCGGCGTGCCGGTGAGCCGCAACTTCAGCCAGTCGTTGCAGGCCGGATCGGTCTTGCTCAAGGCCGATCCCACCTCGCGGCAGCTGTTCTTCCCGGGCGGTGTGCCGCTGCAGCCTGGCCAGCGGCTGCTGCAGCCCCAGTTGGCCGCCACCCTGGAGCGCATTGCCCAGGGGGGCAACGCCGGCTTCTATGCCGGTCCCACGGCTGAGGCCCTGACTGGCCTGATGGCCCAGGGCGGTGGGCTCATCACACCCGCCGATCTGCGCGCCTATCGCGCCCGGCCGGTGATGCCCCTGCAGATCAGCTTTCGCGGCCACCCCGTGCTGGCTCTTCCGCCTCCCAGTGGCGGGCTCACTCTGCTGCAGCTGCTCCGGTTGGTGGAGCCTCAAGAGCTGTACTCCACCGGGTTAAACAGCGCTGCCACCCTCCATCCCTTGGCCGAGGCGATGAACCTGGCCTATCTCCAGCGCAACAACCTGCTCGGTGATCCTGGCGACACGCCGATCGCCGCGGAGCGGTTCCTGGAAGATGACGCGATCCAGCGGCTGCGGGCCCAGATCAACCCCAGCCGTCACCGCAGTGCTGTCGAACTGTTAGCCAAGCCCGCCTTGATGCAGGAGGGAAGCGATACCACCCATGTGTCGGTGGCGGATCGCCAGGGCGGGCTGGTGGCGGTCACCAGCTCGATCAATTTCGCCTACGGCAATGGCATCACGGTGCCGGGGGCAGGCTTCCTGCTCAACAACCAGATGGACGATTTCAGCGCCAAGATCGGCAGCCCCAATGCGTTTGGCCTGGTGCAGGGCCGTGCCAATGGGATTGCGCCGGGGCGCCGGCCCCTCAGTTCGATGACGCCCACCCTGGTGTTCCGGCCCGATGGTTCGCCCTGGATCGCCACCGGCAGCCCAGGCGGCAGCCGGATCATCACCACCGTGCTGCAGGTGTTGCTGAACCGGATCGGGGTGGGGCTCAACCTGGCGGCGGCGGTGGCCGCACCGCGCATCCATAGCCAGTTGCTGCCGGATCGGATCGAGTGGGAGGAGGGCATCAGCGCCGACACCCTCCAGCTGCTGAGGGAGCGGGGCCATGCCCTCCAGCGGGCCGTTGCGATGGGGGCGGCCCAGAGCGTGGAGGTGATCAGGGGCGGGGGCAGTTACGGCGTGAACGACCCCCGCCGGGCCTGGGAACTGGCTCAGCCGGAATAATCCGGAGAGCCTGGTGGGTTCAGCCCTCGCCCGGAGCAGGGGCGGTGATCAGGTTCACGGCCGAGAAGGCCAGGCCGATGCCGAACAGGAAGCCGATCGCCCACAGGCTGTCGCTGGGCCATTCGGCAATCAGCATGCCGCCGAGGATGGCGGTCACGATGCCATCGACCAGCACCAGGCCACGGGCAGGGCCCTGGCCAGCAGCGGCGGCGGCCAGTTCCATCACACCCTGGAAGGCCAGCAGGAAGCCCACAAACAGGGTGAGGCTGATCTCGCTGTCTACGGGGAAGGCCAGGATATAAACGCCGCCACCCAGGTAGAGCAGGCCGGAGAGCACGCGGAAGATCTTGCTCTGGGTGTCACCGGCTCCGGTGACCCGCAGAAACTGCGACACACCTGCGGCGATCGCCACGCCACCGATCCCGATGGTGAGTAGCGTTGCGGAAACGAACGGCAGCACAATCGAGAGGCCGGCCGCGGCAAACAACAAGATGGCGGCGGTCCAGCGCAGGGCCGGAGAAGCGGGTACGGACACCGAAAAACAGCGTGAGCCGCAACCCTAGGTGCCTCGCCCAGGTGGACTGTCAGAAAACAGCAACGGGGCTAGCCCTGGTGTGGCGAAGCATCACAGCCGACAGCGCTGCTGAAGGGTTCTGGTCAGAGTGATGAAGCGAATCCGCGCGCCTCGCTCCCCATGCTTGAGCTGTTGCCGGCGCTCAACGATCACAACCTCCCCTGGATGGACACAATCCATCCGATCGTGGTGCACTTCGTGATCGCGATGGGGCTGATCAGCTTCGTGTTCGATCTGATCGGCGTGCTGTTCCGGCGACCCCAGTTGTTTGAGGTGAGTTTCTGGAATTTGCTCTTCGCCACGGCAGCGATCTTTGTGGCGATCATTTTTGGCCAGGTGGAAGCGGGTCTGGCCAACCCCTACGGCGCGTCGAGTCAGATCCTTAATTTGCACAGCACGATCGGTTGGTCGCTGGCGGGAGTTCTGTCGTTGATGGCGGGCTGGCGCTATGTGATCCGCAGCCGCGATCCCCAGCAGATTCCGCTGAGTTTTTTGGGGGCAGGGGCCGTACTGAGTGCCCTGATCGTGGTGCAGGTGACCCTGGGTAATGAGCTGATCTGGGTGTATGGGTTGCACACCGTGCCGGTGGTGCAGGCGATGCGGCAGGGGTTGGTGTGATGAGGCTTCTCCTGGCCGCGGGCGGCGCCCCCTACATCGCACCTGAGCAGCCGATCGAGCAGCTCGCCTCAAATCTGGGCCCCAATGGTTTGCCCTACGGGTTGCCGATTCACCCGAATCTGGTGCATCTCACAATCGGCCTGTTCGTGATTGCCATTGCCTTCGATATCGCTGGTGCGCTCTATCCGGTGGAAAAGCGTGTGTTCCGCTTTCTGGCCCTGCCCGTGACCCGGGCTGGTTTTCACGATGTGGGTTGGTACAACCTGCTGGCCTGCTCCATCGTGAGTTTCTTCACCGTGGGCGCCGGCTTCTACGAGATGTTGTTGGCCGAGCCCCTCCCTGGGGTCACTAGCAGCATCGGCCTGCAGAGCATGGACACGATGCTGCTCCATGGTGTGGGTGGGGTGCTGATCCTGCTGGTGATCGTGGCCATGACGGTGTGGCGTGGCTATCAGCGATTCCTCTGGCGCAAAGACATGGGGCGCCAGGTGCAATGGCTCTATCTGCTGGTGGGGTTGGTGCTGTTTGTGGTGATCGGTCTGCATGGCACGTTGGGGGCCGAGCTGGCCGCTGAATTCGGCGTGCACATCACGGCGGATCAACTGCTGGCAGCCGGCGCTGATCTCAAGCAGGCCCTGCCATGACCAGTTCCCCACCCCGCCTTCGCGCCCTGCCGCTGATCGGGGTCACGCTCTGGGTAGGCCTGCTGGTGCTGGCCAGTGTGTGGATGAGCCGCCAGGCCTACCGCTGGCTTCCGGTACAGGCATCCACCGCCGCCCCCCTGGTGGATGGGCTGTTCAGCTTTGAAACAGGTGTTGGAACCTTCGTGTTCCTGGGGGTGATCTCGGTGATGGTCTGGGTGGTGCTGATGCACCGGGCCGACAAATACGACGAAACCGATGCCGAGCCGATCGAGGGCAACACCCGCCTGGAGGTGGTGTGGACTGCCATCCCCCTGGTGTTGGTGATGGCGATTGCGGCGTACGCCATTCGGGTGAACACCAGCCTCGGGGTTCTCGGCCCGATGGAGCACATCCATCTCCACAATTCCGTGGAGGCGCAGGGGGGATACCCGGGGGATCGCCTGCCCGCTGAGGGCATTGAGGTGATTGCCCGGCAGTGGTCGTGGGAGTTCCGCTACCCGGATGCGGGCGTGTCTTCAACCGAATTGCATCTGGCGGTGGATCAGCCGGTGACCTTCCGGCTTGTCTCGGAAGACGTGATTCACGGCTTCTACATCCCGGCCTTCCGCCTGAAGCAAGACGTGATTCCTGGCACGGCGATCAATTTCAACCTCACCCCCACCCGCGAGGGCCGTTACCGGCTGCGCGATTCCCAGTTCAGCGGCACCTGGTTTGCGGCGAATCAGGCTGATGTGGTGGTGGAGAGCCGCGATGCCCATAGCGCCTGGCTGAAACAGGCCGCCGCCCAACCCCTCCAACCCGGACTGAATGTTGCCGCCGCTGAATATGCCGTGCGATCCAAGAAGTCCAAGGCGGGGTGGGCCACCGTGCCCCCGGCACCGCCGCCCCAGGTGAACGTTCCCGGTTCCGATCGCCTACTCCACGACGCCTGAGCTGCCGATGACGTCCGCCACCTTCCCCGCCAGCGAGCCCCAACCCTCCTGGACTCGCTATTTCAGCTTCAACACGGATGCCAAGGTGATCGGTATCCAGTACATCGTGGTGTCGTTTTTCTTTTTTCTGATTGGTGGTCTGCTGGCCATGATTATCAGGGGAGAGTTGATCACCCCGGAAGCTGATCTAGTGGATCGCACTGTGTACAACGGTATCTACACGATGCACGGAACGATCATGTTGTTCCTGTTCATCTTTCCGGTGCTCAATGGGCTCAACAACCTGCTGATCCCCACCATGATCGGTGCGCCCGACATGGCCTTCCCCCGCCTGAATGCGGTGGCGTTCTGGCTGGTGCCGATCTTTGGCGGCCTGTTGATCGCCAGTTTCTTTGTCCCAGGCGGACCTGCCTATTCCGGCTGGTGGTCGTATCCGCCGGTGAGTATTCAGAACCCCCTGGGCCATCTGGTGAGTGGTCAGGGCCTCTGGCTCACGGCCGTGGCCCTCTCCGGGGTTTCATCAATCATGGGCGCGGTGAATTTCGTGACCACGATCATTCGGATGCGGGCTCCCGGCATGGGCTTGTTCCGCATGCCGGTGTTCTGCTGGACGGCCCTAGCGGCCCAGAGCCTGCAGTTGATCGGGCTGCCCGCCCTCACCGGTGGGGCCGTGATGCTGCTGTTTGATCTGGTAGCCGGCACCTCCTTCTATCGGCCCGAAGGGGGCGGGGATCCGGTGCTGTATCAGCACTTTTTTTGGTTCTATTCCCACCCAGCGGTGTACGTGATCATCCTGCCGGTGTTCGGGGTCTTCTCTGAGCTGTTTCCGGTGTATTCGCGGAAGCCTTTGTTTGGCTACGTGTATGTGGCCCTGGCCTCGTTCATCATCGTGGGGCTGGGCTTGGTGGTGTGGGTGCACCACATGTTCCCCAGTGGCGTGGCCCAGTGGATGCGCAATCTGTTCATGGTTACCACCATGCTGATTGCGGTGCCCACCGGCGTGAAGGTGTTCGCCTGGCTGGGCACCCTCTGGCGGGGCAAGTTGCGGCTCACCACGCCGATGCTGTTCTGCCTCGGGGGGCTATTCAATTTCGTGTTTGCCGGGATCACCGGCATCATGCTGGCCACCGTGCCCGTGGATATCCACGTGAGCAACACCTATTTCGTGGTGGGGCACTTCCACTACGTGATTTATGGGGCTGCGGTGATGGGTGTTTTTGCCGCCATCTATCACTGGTTTCCCAAGTTCATCGGCCGCATGCCCTACGAGGGCCTGGGCAAGCTGCACTTCCTGCTCACATTTGTGGGCGCGAACCTCAACTTCCTGCCCATGCACCCCCTGGGCCTGATGGGCATGCCGCGCCGGGTGTCGTCCTACGACCCCGAGTTTGCATTCTGGAATGTGATGGCCAGCCTGGGGGCGTTCCTGCTGGGGGTGTCGATCATTCCCTTCCTGCTCAACATGGTGAGCTCCTGGGTGCGTGGGCCCAAGGCCACTCACAACCCCTGGAACGCCATCGGCCTGGAGTGGCTCTTGCCTTCGCCGCCGCCGGAAGACAACTTCGGTGAGCATGTGCCCACCGTGATCTCCCGCCCCTACGGCTACGGCACCGGTGAGCCCCTGGTGGAAAACCAGGAGGCGATCGAGCGGGCCCTCACCCTGCAGGAGGCCCGGGCATGACCACCGCGCTTCCCTCCAGTCCTCAGGGCCACGGTCACGCCCACGGTGAGGCCGAACACGAGAACCACAGCCTCACGGGGTTCATCATCTTTCTGTGCTCAGAAAGTGTGATCTTTCTGGCCTTCTTCAGTGGTTTTGCCCTGTTGAAAACCTCTGCCATCAACTGGCTTCCGGCCGGTGTGGAGGGTCTCGAATGGCGCATGCCCCTCCTGAACACCGTGGTGTTGGTGTCCAGTTCCGGCACCATCTGGTTGGCGGAGATTCTCAAGGCCCGGGGCAGCCTCTGGGGCTTCCGCGTCCTGTGGCTCCTCACGATGGCCCTCGGGGCCTACTTCCTCTATGGCCAGGCCGTGGAGTGGAGCGGCCTCTCGTTTGGCTTCACCAGCGGGGTGTTCGGTGGCACCTTCTATCTACTCACCGGTTTCCATGGGTTGCATGTGGCCACCGGGGTGCTGCTGATGACCCTGATGCTCATCAAATCCTTTATCCCTGGCAATTACGACCGGGGCGAGCAGGGCGTGCAGGCCACGTCACTGTTCTGGCACTTTGTGGATGTGATCTGGATCATCCTCTTCGTGCTCATTTATGTGTGGCAGCGCCATTGAGGAGCCGATCATGATCATCGACGACCGCCACTATGACGTGATCATCATCGGCAGTGGTGCCGCGGGCGGCACCATGGCCGTAGCCCTGGCCGATGCTGGTCATTCGGTGCTGGTGCTGGAGCGCGGAAGCTCCATGCCGATCGCCGATCAGAACGTGGCCGGGGTGGATCTGTTCCGCAAAGACCGCTATCACCCCAGCGAACGCTGGTTCGGCACCGACGGGGATCCCTTCCCGCCCCAGACGATCTACGCCCTTGGCGGCAACACCAAGATCTGGGGCGGGGTGCTCGAGCGCATGCGCGAGCGCGAGTTTGAGGGCCTGCACCTGCAGGAGCGCCAGACTCCGGCCTGGGGGCTGAGCTACCGGGATCTGGAGCCCTGGTACGAGCAGGCCGAAGCGCTGTATTGCGTGCATGGGGTGCGCGGTGCGGACCCCACCGAGCCGAGCTGTTCCACTCCCTATGGCTTAGAACCCAAGCCCGTGGAGCCTTTCCTCACGGCTCTGGCCGACGACCTGCAGCGCCATGGGGTGCATCCCTACCGGTTGCCGCTGAGCTGGTCGGAATCCAAGACCGATCCCAGTGGGGATGCGGAGCTGTTCGGGGTCGAACTGGCCCGCCGCAGTGCGGATGTGACTGTGCGCAGCGGCGCCGAGGTGCGCCAGCTGCATGTGAATCCTTCCGGTACGGAAGTGCGCGGGGTAGAGGCACTGATTGATGGCCAGAGCTGGCTGTTCAGCGGCCATCAGGTGGTGCTGGCGGCCGGCGCGATCAACACCCCGGCGATCCTGCTGCGCTCCGCCACCGACCACCATCCGCGGGGTTTGGCCAATGGCTCTGATCAGGTGGGCCGCAACCTGATGAAGCTGCAGCTCACCTCGATCCTGCAGCTGGCCACCGAACCCAACGACGGCCGCTACGGCCGCAGTTTCGGGGTGAACGACTACCTCTGGGGCGACAAGAACGTGGCGTTCCCCCTGGGCTCGATCCAGAACGGTGGCGGCGTGCTGCAGGACGCCCTGTTCGCCGAATCACCGCCGGTGCTGTCGCTCGTTACCAAGCTGCTGCCCGATTTCGGCCTGGAGCAGTTGGCGTCGCGCTCGATCACCTGGTGGGCGATGAGCCCGGTGCTGCCTGATCCCCACAACCGGGTGAGCCTGCGCAACAACCACATCCAGGTGAACTACCGGGTGAACAACTTCGAGGCTCACGATCGCCTGGTGTATCGCTGGATCGACACGCTCAAGGCGGTAGAGGCCGATCCGCTCACCCGCGTGGTGCGCAGTGCCCCCACTCACCCCCGCGGTGAAGCACCGCTTTCGGCCATTGGCTACGCCTGCGGCACTTGCCGCATGGGCAACAACCCCGCCACATCGGTGGTGAACCTCGAGGGCCGCAGCCACGAGCTGAGCAACCTCACCATCGCGGATGCCAGCGTGTTTCCGGCCTGTCCGGCCATGGGCTTCGGGCTCACGTTGATCGCCAACGCCCTGCGCATTGCCGCCAGCGTGCGGGCCTCCCTGCAATGACAGAGCTTCGATGACAGAGGCCATCCCCTCGGAAGCCCGGCGCATGGCCGAGCGCGACTGCGGCCATGCGCCCTGGGGCCTGTGGGGCTGCTACCTCCCGGAGCGGCAGTGGGGCACGGTGCGGGAGGACTACTCCGCAGACGGCGACGCTTGGCGTTCTTTCCCCCACGACCATGCCCGCTCTCGGGTGTATCGATGGGGAGAAGACGGCCTGCTGGGCATCTGCGATGAGCAGTGCCGGCTCTGCTTCTCGCTGGCGCTCTGGAACGGCCAGGATCCGATCCTCAAGGAGCGCCCCTTTGGCCTTGGCAACCCCGAGGGCAACCACGGCGAAGACATCAAGGACTACTACTTCCACCTCGCCAACACCCCCACCCACAGCTTTATGCGGGGGCTCTACAAGTACCCCCAGCTCCGTTTCCCCTACGAGCAGCTGGTGGAGGAGAACGGCCGGCGGGGCCGCGACCAGCCCGAGTACGAGCTGGTGGATACCGGCATCTTCAACGAGGGGCGCTACTTCGATGTGTTCATCGAGTACGCCAAGGCCACAGCCACCGACCTGCTGATCCGCATCCGGGCGATCAACCGTGGGCCTGATGCTGCGCCGCTCACCCTGCTGCCCACCCTCTGGCTGCGTAACACCTGGGCCTGGGGGTACCCGGATGAGGTGCGTCAGCCGATGCTGCTACAGGGTGATCGGCTGGTGAGCCCCCAGTTGGCGGACTTACAGCCCTACGAGCTGCTGATCAACACGACCTCCGGCGAAGGGCAGCCGCGCTGGCTATTCACCGACAACGAAACCAATACCGAGCGGCTCTACGGAGAGCCCAACGCCACGCCGTTTCAAAAAGATGGCTTCCATCGCTATGTGATCGGGGGTGAGCAGGGCGCGGTGAACCCTGCTGGGGAGGGCACCAAGGCCGCTGCCCTGCTCCAAAGCACCGTGGCTCCTGGCGACACCTGGACGGTGGAACTGCGCTTGCGGGCGGTGGAGAAAGAGCGCGGCCCCGACTCCGCTTTCGGCGCCGACTTCGCTGCGCTGTTCGCGGCTCGGGAGCAGGAGTGGCACGACTACATGGAGCACCGGGTGCCGGGCCTGCCGCCGGAAGACCGGTTGATCCACAACAGTGCGGTGGCGGGGCTGCTGTGGTGCAAGAAGTACTACGGCTGGAGTGTGCTGCGCTGGCTGGAGGGTGATCCCAACCATCCAGTCCCGCCTGCGGTGCGGGAACACACCGAAACGGCCCAGTGGCGGCGACTGCATGCCCACGATGTGATCGCCATGCCCGATGCGTGGGAGTACCCCTACTTCTGCCAGTGGGACCTGATGTTCCATGCGGTGAGCTTTGCGCTGATTGATCCGGCCACCGCCAAGCAGCAATCCATGTTGCTGCGCACGCCGCACTACACAGCGCCCAACGCCCAGACCCCCGCCTATGAATGGGCGTTGTCGGATCCCAATCCGCCGATCGGCGCTTGGGCCGTGATGCGCATCTTCCAGATCGAGCGCAAACAGGCTGATGGTGCAGGGGATCTACCCTTCCTCCGGGCTGCCCTGCGCAAGCTGCTGCTGGAGTACGGCTGGTGGGCCAACCGCAACGACCGCTCCGGCGACAACGTGTTCGAGGGGGGCTTCCTTGGCCTCGACAACATCGCCGTGTTCGACCGGCGCTTCCCCCTCTCGGATGGGAGCCGCATCGAGCAGTGCGACGGCACGGCCTGGATGGCGTCCCTCAGCCTGAATCTGCTCAACATCGCGGTGGAGCTGAGCCGGGAGGAGCCGGAATATGCCGACATGTGCGAGCGCTTCGTGTACGACTTCGTGCAGCTTGCGCTCACCCTGAATGCCCCGTCCGTCCGCGGCTATCTCAACTGGGATGAGGAAGACGGCTTCTATTACGACGTGATCAAGCGCCCGGATGGCAGCACCGATTATCTGCGCACGCGCTCGGTGTCTGGGTTGATTCCGCTGCTGGCCGTGTCGAGTTATGACGTGGAAACGGTGGAGCGCCTACCGGTGCTGGATGTGCTCAAAAGCATGGCCTGGTTTGTGCACGAGCGCACCACGCCCACCTGGTTGCAGGCCAACCTCGGCCGCTGGCACAACGACCGGCTGCTGTTCACCCTGGTGCCTGAAGACCGGTTGCGGCGGATCTGCGAGCGACTGTTCGATGAAGAGGAGTTTCTTTCCCCCTACGGGATCCGGGCCCTCTCCAAGGTGTATGAGGCCAATCCCTACCGCTATACGGAGGGTGGCGATAGTGAGTTGCTTGCCTATAGCCCTGCCGATAGTCCGGTAGCGATGTTTGGCGGTAATTCCAACTGGCGCGGGCCGGTGTGGGTGCCGATCAACTTTCTGCTGATCGAGTCGCTGCAGAAGTTCGCCCATTTCTATGGCGATAGCTTCAAGGTGGAATTCCCCACTCGCTCCGGCAACTGGCTCAATCTCTGGGATGCGTCGCTGCAGCTGGAAAATCGCCTGGTGAATATCTTCCGCCGCGATGGCCAGGGAAAGCGCGCTTTCAATGGCGATGTGGATCTGTTCCAGAACGATCCCCATTGGCGGGATCTGATGTTGTTCAACGAATACTTCCACGGCGATAGCGGCCGAGGTGTGGGTGCGTCACATCAGACGGGTTGGACGGCGATGGTGGCCAAGATGATCAACCAACTCCATCGTTATCCCACGGGATAGCGAGTCGCCCTCCGCTTCCCCTCCGATGGCCCCGGTGTCGTCCAGCGA